>NZ_FLUY01001055.1 GCF_900092655.1 Candidatus Thiosymbion oneisti | reverse complement strand
GCTCCGCGCCGCGGAGTGTCTCGGAGCGGACCTGTGGGATGTTGCGGCCATCTAGCCTGTGAAAACCATTGGTTAGTACAGATAACAACCGGAAACAGAACCACGGATGAACACGGATCGACACGGATGGAGACCAATCCGTGTCGATCCGTGTCTATCCGTGGTTCGAGATAGCGAAGATTAGATCGTTTGTTAATTGAGAACACCCCCTAGTACCTAGTTTCGACCGATATTGCAAGTTCATAGTCTCTGCTGGCTTACCCGCTCGGGTTTCTCATTTCGCTTGATATTGCGGGTAGAGTCGTTTGAGTTTGATGCGCGCCTGTTCGGTGGTGAATTGCCAATCCACACCGACCTGTTCGACATTACG
>NZ_FLUY01001053.1 GCF_900092655.1 Candidatus Thiosymbion oneisti | reverse complement strand
CCCTCAAGCGGAAACGCTCCCGCCCGCAAGCGGTGCAACTGAAACGGATACCCAAGGCGACTGGGGGGCAACGCCCGTTAGGCCTCCCCGCGGTCC
>NZ_FLUY01001159.1 GCF_900092655.1 Candidatus Thiosymbion oneisti | reverse complement strand
TGTCGGCCCCTGGGATCGCCGACATCTTGTCGGCTCCCGGGACTACCGATATTTCGTTGGCCCTTCCGGCTATCGGGGAGGACCTGAATGCCGAGTTGCCGGTCCAAATGGTCATCAGTCAGGCTTAGTTTTCTCGTTCCCAGGCGCTGAGACTGTGAAAGTATTCGTCTTCCCCGAAAACGGTGGGGTTAAGCCACCATATTTCACACTAAATTCTGTCTCATGTGGGATTTAAGAGAAGTATTTTCGGCTTAAAGTAGATAATTGTGTTGTGCTGTCCCTATGGATTCGAAAATCCAGTGATACTTTCACAGTCTCGCTGCGTGGGAACCAGAGACCGGGAGCGGGGCTTTTACGACCCCCTCCCGCCGGGAGAGAACCTGCCCCGAGCGCAGCGAGGGGGCTAGGGAGAGGGGATCAAATCAAGCAACGGGACATGATGAATCGCTCTACGTTAACCATTTAAAAATGGCTCTTTATGGATTCCAGACTGCTCTATCCTCCATCCTCGGCTCGGCACGACCGTCAAGTGTGGTGAGCACCCTGTCTGTGTGCAGGGACGCACCGGCAGGCGGCGAACCGGAGCGGTCCAGCGGAAACTTTGGAGTGCGGCGGCGACCTTATCCCGGCATTGGTAGAAACCCACGCTACCTGGTGTAACCGGGGGTGCCGGCAGGTACAGTGCAAACCCGCCGCCGCTTTGGATTTAGCGGCGTATCCGGCAAGGTATTGCAGCCAGGGGAAAGCGCCGTCGCCGCGGCGCGCGTGGAACCTGAGGCCCAGGTTTTCGGCAAGCGCCGCTGGTATCCCCCATCGCTGAGGTTCGATGCGGTCGCGCCGCTTTGCCGGCGCACTCCAAAGCAGTCCGGAATCCATAAAGAGCCTTAAAAATTTACCACTACCGGGAATTCATCTGGGGATCATGCTGCTGGCTCCCACGCTCCGGCGTGGGAGCAAGCTTGTCCCGACGGAGGAGGGATCTGACGCTCCAGCGTCGCCAAGCGACCCCTGTAGCGCAGCATCTCGCCTGCAGGCGGGACGCCTGCGCCACCTAGGCCGGTAAAGCCTGTAGCCCGTAGGGCGGGTCAGGCGCGTGCGCCAAGCGCCGCGATTGCCGCGGCGGTGGGCGCGCCGTCACCCGCCGGAT
>NZ_FLUY01001052.1 GCF_900092655.1 Candidatus Thiosymbion oneisti | reverse complement strand
TCGATCCGAGAGGGTGAGATTGATGGCGAGAGGTTACAAGCCAGGCGTCGCCCGTGCCCAGGCCGCACGCCTGCCCGCCCGG
>NZ_FLUY01000936.1 GCF_900092655.1 Candidatus Thiosymbion oneisti | reverse complement strand
TAGTAGAACTAACAAAGCCGCCCCTGGTCGGTTGTAGAGAGCCGATGCAGACAAGAGGCAGAGAATGCGAATGGCGCTGCGATCGATTTGACGCCCGACGCG
>NZ_FLUY01000023.1 GCF_900092655.1 Candidatus Thiosymbion oneisti | reverse complement strand
GGCAAGGGCCTCCCCACCAGAGGGAACCGCCAGCACTGTCCCGCCATGGCCTTGGCGAGGCCGACCACGCCGAACAGCACCAGGGCCGAATGGCAGGTCGTGAAGTAGAGGATCACCAGGGTCCAGGTGTGGATGCCCTCGTAGCCCCCGAGCAGAAGGATCGAGGCGTTGACGACGACCAGAAGAATCCCCGCCCACAGGCTGGCGGAGAAGGTCTGGTTGACGTGAGCAGCGGCGAGCGGTGGGGTTGCTTTATCGCAACGCAGAAAGAGTACTCCCAGGATCAGAAACGCGATGACGGGAATCACCAGCAGGTTGGCGAGATACAATGCCTCCGCGGCAATCGCGAGCCGGATGCCGGCCGGCTGCGCCGGGGGCGTCGAGTCCGACCGCGGTTCAGGAGAGGGTGGCATCGATAACCTCTGCCAGGGCGGCGATGGTCTCGGCGTCGTCGGTCAGAGGCTCGGCCAAGGCGGCGCGGCAGGCGTCGCGCTTGTCCATGCCGCTCGTGATCAGGGTAGCCGCGTAGACCAGCAGGCGCGTGGATGCCGCTTCCTCGAGGTCGTGGTCCTTGAGCGCCCGCAAGGCCCCCGCAAGTCTGACCAGAAGCTGCGCCCTCGCTTCGTCGATGCCGGTTTCGCAGACGAGAATCTCGATCTCCGACGCAGGTGCGGGGAAATCGAAGCTCACCGCCACAAAACGCTGCCGGGTGCTCGGCTTCATGCCCTTGAGCAAGTTCTGGTAGCCCGGGTTGTAGGAGACCACGAGCATGAAGCCATCGGGTGCGTGCAAGGTCTCGCCGGTGCGCTCCAGGGGCAGGATCCGCCGATCGTCGGTGAGCGGATGCAGGACCACCGTGGTGTCCTTGCGTGCCTCCACCACCTCATCCAGATAGCAGATGGCCCCCTCACGGACCGCCCGGGTCAGGGGACCGTCGCTCCAGAAGGTCCCGTCGTCGCCGATCAGGTGCCGGCCGACCAGATCCGCTGCGGTGAGGTCGTCGTGGCAAGCCACGGTGTGGAGCGGCCGGCCGAGCCGAGCGGCCATATGCCGAACGAACCGCGTCTTGCCGCAGCCAGTGGGACCCTTGATCATCAGGGGCAGGCGATTGCGGAAGGCGTTCTCGAACAAAGCGACCTCGTTACCCTGGGGCCGGTAGAAGATCGACCGAGCGTCGCCGGTGGGCTCGGCTTTCCTCTCTGCGCTCTGCTGTATCACGTGCATGGGCTCCAACCAAGTCGTTCGATGTAGGCTTTGGTAGTACCTAATGTATCGTGATGAACTTCCGGTTGAACGCTACGAGCAATTCTTCGAGATTCGTGCTTTTGTCCAATGGTACAGGATTCACAGGATTT
>NZ_FLUY01000885.1 GCF_900092655.1 Candidatus Thiosymbion oneisti | reverse complement strand
TGGCGCCTGGATTCCGGCAATCCCTGCCGGAATGACGGGGTAGGGGTCGGCAGACTTCATCACTTAAAATTTAGCCACTACC
>NZ_FLUY01001050.1 GCF_900092655.1 Candidatus Thiosymbion oneisti | reverse complement strand
TCCGGGCGGGCAGGCGTGCGGCCTGGGCACGGGCGACGCCTGGCTTGTAACCTCTCGCCATCAATCTCACCCTCTCGG
>NZ_FLUY01001049.1 GCF_900092655.1 Candidatus Thiosymbion oneisti | reverse complement strand
TATTTGGCGTTGGTTGTGGGAAAAGATCCCTCCTGCATCGGGACAAGTCTGACGTGTTGGGTTACGGCGCGTTCGGCCCTGTCGCTCGGTACTTCGGGATCGGACAGCGCGCCTAACCCAACCTACACTTAAAGCGAGGTCCGCGCGGGCAGGCCACGCGGGGGTAATGTGGGTGTAGGTTGCGTTAAGACGCCGACACTGACCTGGCAGACGATCATCGAGCCCCTGGGCGTCGAACGCAACACGTCCGGTTCCCCAAACAGCGCCAAATCATCCAGGATTGCTCAAGACCCTGCTCAATTGTTCTGGATCACGATCCGTGGGAACTTGGCCGCATAATCCTTCGCCTGCAGGGACAGCTTGGCCGCGGTCCTGCGGGCAATCTCCCGGTAGATCTCGCTGATGCGTGAATCGGGCTGAGCCACGA
>NZ_FLUY01000204.1 GCF_900092655.1 Candidatus Thiosymbion oneisti | reverse complement strand
ATACTGGATCTGTTTGCCGTCATCGACTGGATGATGCGCCTGCCGAATGCACTCGAACAACAGCTATGGCAAGCTATCGAAACCGTCGAAGGAGAAACCAAAATGCGCTACGTCACGAGTGTTGAACGACTTGCCATCCAGAGAGGCCTGCAGCAAGGCCTGCAGCAAGGCCGGCTGGAAGGCAAACTCGAAGGCAAGACCGAAAAGGCCGCGACGATCCTGGAACGTCTTCTCGTCAAACGCTTCGGCCCCCTCGATGAAGAAGCTCGCAAGCGCCTCGATACAGCCACGCTGGAACAACTCGATCTTTGGGCCGATCGCATTCTGGATGTATCCACGGTAGATGCCGTATTCGAGGAGCATTGACGCGAAGGGATGCTAAAGCTCCCGGTGTACCAGAGCCGTAACCAAAGACCGGACGTTATTTCAGACCTGCTTCCCTGCTTCGGGGTGCGAGCATGGCCGCCGATTTCACAAGACGGCGATCCCCGGTGGGTTATGCCAACGAACGATGCGGGCTGATCCCCTGATGCGCCACAATCTCCAACCATCCAAGCTCATTCGGGTCGGGCTCGCCCTGGCGGTGGCGCTCTTGACCTTGCTCCTGCTGTGGGCGTTGCTGATCCTGACGGATACGGCGTTCGATGTCTGGACGCGCCTGCGGGAGGGCCCGACCTGGTTCTTCTATCTCTACGTCGCCGGCTTTCTCGCCATCAGCGGGGTAGGGGGGTTCGCCCTGTGGCGCCTGTTGCGGCCCCAGCTCGGGCGGCGGGCGCGGGCGGAGCGGCCCCAGGCGCCGCCGCAGGTGGATCGGGAGGCGCTGGAGCAACGCCTGGAGCAACGCCTGGAGCGGGGCACAGCGGCGGGCATGGATATGGCGGCGGTGCGCCGCGAGCTGGCGCTGCTCAAGCAGCGCAAGGCCGCCGGTCGGATCCAGGTCAGCTTCTTCGGCGAGATCAGCAGCGGCAAATCTTCGCTGATCAAGGCCCTGTTGCCGGAGGCCAAGCCCGCCGTCAGCGCCACCGGCGGTACTACGCGGGAGATCGCAACCTACAATTGGCGCAGCAGCAGCGGTGATGAGCTGGTGCTTACCGATATGCCGGGCACCAATGAGGTGGGGGCGGGCTTGGATGAGACCGCGCGGGCGGAGGCCATGCGCGCCCACCTGGTGGTCTATGTCTGCGACGGGGATCTGAGCCGGACCCAGTTCACGGACCTGAGCGCTCTGCTGGCACTAGGCAAGCCGATTATCGTCGCCCTGAACAAGACCGATCGCTACCAGGGGTCCGAGCTCGAGCTGCTCTTGGCGCGTCTGCGCGAGCGGTTGCAGGCGCCCGGGGGCGAGGGGAGGGGAGAGGAGGGGAGCCGGGTGGAGCTGGTGGCCGTGCAGGCCGGGGGCAAGCGCGAGGTCCTGCGGGTATTGCCGGACGGGCGTGAGGAACGGGTGGTGCGGGAGATGCCGCCGCGGGTGGAGGCACTGCGCACGGCCCTGCAGCGCCACCTGGACGAGGACCCGGAGGTGCTGGAGAAGCTGCGTGACACCAGCGTCTTCGTGCTGGTAGCCAAGCGGCTCGACGAGGCGGAGCTGGCCCATCACCGCGGGCGCGCCGAAGAGCTGACCCGCAGCTATTCCAGAAAGGCCATGGTCGGCGCCATGGCCGCCATCACCCCCGGCTCCGACCTGGTGATCCAAGGCTATCTCGGGGTGAGCATGGTCAAGGAGCTGGCCAATCTCTATGAGATCCCAGTGCGGCGCATGGACACGGACCTGTTGCTGGAGCTGGTGCAGAAGCGGGTCGCCCGCAGCAGCACTATCATGCTCGCCGTGGCCGGGAATGCCCTCAAGGCCTTCCCCGGTCTCGGCACCCTGGCCGGCGGTATCACCCATGCCG
This sequence comes from Candidatus Thiosymbion oneisti, assembly GCF_900092655.1. Classification (GTDB taxonomy): domain Bacteria; phylum Pseudomonadota; class Gammaproteobacteria; order Chromatiales; family Chromatiaceae; genus Thiosymbion; species Thiosymbion oneisti. The sequence goes on along the minus strand of NZ_FLUY01000204.1, from coordinate 23,764 downwards.
CGGCCTATGGCATGATCTTCGATGCCCTCGGGAAGGCGGTGGCCCGGTCACTGGAGTCTCGGGGCGCCCTGCGGCCGGCCCAGGCGGCACAAGTCTTTGAGGAGGGCCTGAGTGGAGATCTGGAAGCGCGCGCAAAGCGTTTTGCACGACTTGCCCTGGACATCCGCGAAGCACCCCAGGCGGAGCGACAAGGGGCCAACGGCTGACCCGAGCCATCTGGATCTGGCGCGGGAGAGCCTGCGGGAGCTGGTGCAGGATCAGCGTATCCCGCCGGCGGTGCGCGCGTCCCTGGTCGAGGACTATCGCCAGGTGGAGGCCATGCTCGAGAAGCTGGAGCAAGGCCATATCCATATCGCCGTCTTCGGCCGCGTGAGTGTGGGCAAATCCGCGCTCCTCAACGCCCTGCTCGGCGAGGACCGCTTCAGCACCAGTCCCCTACATGGCGAAACCAAATCCAGCGCCATGGGTCAATGGAAGGAATACCATACCGGCGGCGTCTATCTGATCGACACCCCGGGCCTGAACGAGGTCCGGGGGGACGAGCGCGAACGCCTCGCCCATGAGGTGGCCGCCCGCTCGGATCTGGTGCTCTTCGTGGTGGACGGGGATCTTACGGAGACCGAGATCAGGGCCCTGCGGGTCCTGGTGGGGGACCAGCGGCCTATCATCCTGGTATTCAACAAGATCGATCGCTATACCAGGGATGAGCGAGAGCAGATCCTGGCCTCCCTGCAGCTGCACACCCAAGGCTACATCGACGCCGGGAACATCGTCTGCGTCAGCGCCCGGCCCGCGGAGCGTCTGGTCATCCTGGTGGATGCGGACGGCCGGGAGACCGAAACCCTGCGCCGCAGCGAGCCGGACATGGCGGCCCTGAAGCAACGCCTGTGGGAGCTCCTGGAAGCGGAAGGGGAGACCTTGGCGGCGCTCAACGCCTCGCTCTTCGCCGGGGACCTGAGCGACAAGGTGGGGAAACGCATCCTGGAGGTCAAGCGCGCGCTGGGGGCCAGGCTGATCCGGACCTACTGCGTCACCAAGGGCATTTCGGTGGCACTCAATCCCATTCCGGTGGTCGACCTCCTGGCCGCCGCCGCTGTCGACGCGGGGATGGTAGTGCACCTGTCCAAGCTCTACGGACTGGCCCTCTCGAAGGCCGAGGCCGGAACCCTGGTCAAGACCATCGCCACCCAGATGGCACTCTTGATGGGGACCGTGTGGGGCATCAACCTCCTGTCCTCCGCCCTCAAGCTGGGTACCGGCGGCCTGTCCACCCTGGTGACCGGCACCGCCCAGGGCGCCGTCGCCTACTATGCCACCTATGTAGTGGGGCAGGCGGCGGAGGTCTATCTGGCCCATGGCAAATCCTGGGGAGAGGCGGGACCCAAGCTGGTCATCCGCGATATCCTGGACGGCATCGATCGGGATTCCATCCTGGCCCAGGCCAAATCGGATATCGCCGGCCGGTTGAAATCTGCGTGAGTGAGTTCGGAATCTGATTCGGCCCGCGCATCCTTTACTGAACGGCAAACTGCCTGATGAAACGCATCGGCGCGTTCCCGATATTTCAGGTATCGGATTGGATACTGATGGTGCGCGATAGTAAGGCATCGTTGAGGCCACACAGGACCCGACAGGCTGTGATTCGCGCGAAGTAATGAAAACCTATATACTCGGTTAGTATCTGATGGTAGGAGGTTAGATCATGCCCAAACAAGCCGTTTTCACGATGAAGCTGGAGCCCGAACTGCGCGCCGAGTTCATGGCCGAGGCCAAAGCCGCCCATCGGCCAGCGTCGCAGATACTCCGTGAGCTGATGCGCGAGTTCATGCAACGCCAGCGCGAAGCGCGGGAATATGACGAGTTCCTGCGCCGCAAGGTCGAGGCCGGTCTGGTCTCGATGCAAGCCGGCCTGGGTCGGTCGAATGATGAGGTCGAAGCCGAATTCGTCGGACGGCGTGCCCGTGCGACGAGCCAATCGTGAGGGTTGTTTGGACGCCGGAGGCGCAGCAAGACCGCATTGATGTGTGGGACTACATTGCGACTGACAAGACGACTACGGAAAATTTCGTTTGGCACACATGTTGCTTAAACCTAAAGATCAAGGGTTTTCATGCAGATTCTTCTTAACGGGCTCATATCCGGCCTGTCCATCGCCCTGCTGGCGGTAGCCTTCCAGATCGTCTACCTACCGACCCGGATATTTTTTATCGGTTTGGCCGGGCTCTATGCCGTGGCTCCCTATGTCGGCATGACCATCCAACAAACATTCGGGCTATGGCCGATAAGTATGGTGGCGTCGGTGGCGGCCGTGGTCGCCCTGTCGGCAGCGTTCGAGTGGGCCAACCATGCCCCGCTCACCCGTAAGAACGCATCCGAGGGGGCGCACCTGGTCTCCTCACTCGGGCTCTACATCCTGCTGGTGCAGCTGGTGGCCATGCTTTGGGGTAACGACGTCAAGACCCTGCGGACCGGGCTGGATGCAACCTACCACCCCTTCCGTCCCCTTGATGACAGCGTACTTACCGGATCTCAGCTGTTCATGTTCGGTGGGTCCGTTGTCCTGCTCGCCGGCTTTCTGGTGATGTTGCGTACCACCGACCTTGGCCTGCGATTGCGTGCCCTGGCGGACAACCCCATCCAATTCGCCCTCTACGGCTACAATGTCAATATCCACCGCCTGTTTGCCTTTGGGCTGGCCGGGGTATTTGCCACTGCCGCTGCCCTGCTTACCGCCTATGACATCGGTTTCGACCCCCATACGGGCCTGCATGCCACCTTGTTGGCCGTGGTAGCGGTCATCATCGGCGGCCGCAGCTCCTTCGTCGGCCCCATCGTTGGGGGTCTGCTGTTGGGAGTCATCCGCGCGCAGGTGGTATGGCACTTCTCGGCGCGTTGGCAGGATGCCGCGACCTTTGTGGTATTAGCACTCTTCCTGCTTCTGAGGCCACAGGGGCTGTTCGGTCAGAAGACACGCATCGAGGCCACATAGGAGCCCTTGAGGGACCCACACCTTTATAAACAGCTTCCCGGCAAGTCTCTGCCTAGGATGAGTGCCGGGGCCGAATCCAAAGCGGCGGCCAGCGCGTGCCCCCTGGTCGCCTTGTGGCAATAACGAACCCGACAGGTTCCCATCGCTGCCGGGGTAAAAAATGCCGCCGCACTCCAAGGCGGTCTGAGGCGAAGCTTGGTTAGGTGATGAACTACCTTATCCACCTGCTCATCTATTTCGACATCTACGTGATTGTGGCCCTGAGCCTCAATCTGGTGGTCGGGTATTGCGGCCTGCTGACCCTGGCCCATGCGGGTTTTTATGCCATCGGCGGCTATAGCTATGCCCTGCTTGCCCTGGTGTGGGGTTGGGGGTTTCTGCCGGCCGTGCTTGCTGCCGTCCTGCTCGCCGCCGTCCTGAGTCTGACCGTCTCCCTGCCGGCCTGGCGCCTGAAGGGGGACTTTTTCGTCCTGGCCACCCTCGCCGTCCAGGCACTTGTCTTCAGCCTCCTCTACAACTGGTCGAACGCCGACGCCCCCCTGGGTTCCTGGAGCAACCTCACCAACGGCCCCTTCGGTATCCCCGGTATCCCCAGACCCGAGATCCTGGGGGTGGCACTCACCGACTCCAGGCACTTTGTTCTGCTCGCCACCGCGGTAGCGGCCCTGTCCGCTTTCGTCGTCCGACGTCTGACTGCCTCTCCTTGGGGACGGGTACTGGTCGCCATGCGCGAGGACGAGCTCGCGGCCCGCGGCCTGGGCAAAAACACCCGTTTGTTCAAGGTCCAGGCCATTGCCATCGCTTCCTGCCTGACCGCTGTCGCCGGCGCCCTGTACGCGGCCTATGTCGGCTATCTGGATCCCAGCTCCGCGTCCCTGGACGAGAGCATTCTCATGCTCAGCATGGTCATCGTCGGCGGCCTGGGCAATTTCCGCGGCCCTATAATCGGCGCCCTGATCCTCATCGCCCTGCCGGAGCTGCTCCGTTTTCTCGACCTGCCCGATGCCTTGGCCGCTAACCTGCGGCTCGCCATCTACGGCCTGCTGCTGGTGCTCATGATGCACTTCCGACCCCAGGGCATCGGCGGCGAGTACCGATTGCGCTGATGGCCGCGCGCGCCACCATGCCACCGACCGCGGCTCGCTCCCAACCTGGCTCCCAACCCGGTGCCCGACCCGATGCGGCCCCCGCGCCGCCTCAGGGGGCGTTGCAAAAGCCCTTCTCCCGCCGGGAGAGGGGTTGGGGAGAGGGGATCAAAAGGTGAAGATCGGCGCCTTTTGCGACACCCTCCCTCATGGGCGGGTGCTGCTGCGTGCCGAGGGCCTGAAACAGGCCTTTGGTGGACAGATCATACTGGATGGGCTGGACCTGGAGCTACGCGAGGGCGAAGTCGTCCTCCTGCGCGGTGAGAACGGCTCCGGCAAGACCACCCTGCTCAACATCCTCACCGGCAATCTGGAGCCCGACGCCGGCGCCATCCACTACCACGCCCATAGCACGCCGCGCAGCTACCGCTTTCCTCGCCCCTGGTGGCGAGAGCTGAATCCCTTTGACCACTTCACCCCTGAATTCGTCGCTCGTGAGGGCGTGAGGCGTACCTGGCAGGAGCCCCGGCTGTTCGGCGCCCACACCTTGCGCGACAACATCGCTGTGGCCGCGCCCGGCCACCCCGGCGAGAACCCCGTGCTGGCCCTGTTCGCCCCCAGTCGGTCCGCCCGCCGCGAGACCGAGCTCGGCCACAAGGCCGACGCCATGCTCGCCCGCCTGAGCCTGGCGAGGCGGCAAGACTCCTCCGCCGACAAGATCTCCCTCGGCCAGACCAAGCGCGTCGCCATCGCCCGTGCCGTAGTCGCCGGGGCGCGTATCCTGTTCCTGGACGAACCCCTGGCGGGGCTGGATCGGCAGGGTATCGGCGACGTCCTCGAACTCTTGGCATTCCTCGTGCGCGGGCAAGGGGTGACCCTGGTTATCGTCGAGCATCTCTTCAACCAGCCCCATCTTCATGGGCTGGTAACCACGGATTGGTTGTTGAAGGACGGAGCCATTCGACGGACGGACAGGAAGGGAAGGGGAGATGATTCCACGCGCCCCCATTCCCTGGACCCATCCAGGGTATCGATCCGGCGGCCGGCCTGGTTCGGACTCTTGGCGGGGGAAGATATGGAGGTTGTGGATGAACTTCTGCCGCGGGGGGCCATGCTGACCCGGATTCGACGGCCAGCTGCATCCAAGCACTTGTCTAAGCCGGTGTTAGAGATTCGGGAGTTGGTGGTTAGTCGTGGTCCCCGCGTTGTAATCGGTCTTGACGACCGAGGCGACCGAGTTGGTTTCAACCTCGCCTTATATGAAGGGGATATTTCCGTTCTCCAGGCGCCGAACGGTTGGGGGAAGACGACATTGTTGTTTGCGTTGGCTGGATTGCAAGCTATCTCGCAAGGGCTTGTTCAGCTTCGTTGTCATCCGATTACATCATTACCTGCATGGGAAAGAGCCAAACTCGGCATGCAGTTCGTGATGTCTGATAATCATTCATTCAAGGGGCTGCGAGTGGATGAAAACATTGCGCTTGCCGGCTATAATAATGCCTCCCCTGGTGTTCGTGCGTTGGCTGGACGGACGTTTTCCAGCCTCAGTGGTGGCGAACAAAGGAAAGTAACCCTGGCCGCCGGCCTCAACTCGGCAGTTCGCCCCGTGGTCAACATTCTGGACGAGCCCTTCAATGCGTTTGACCATAGTGCCTCCCTTGATGCCGTTAAGGCTATAAAAAGTTCGCGAGCACCAGGTACACTCCTGCTCGTACCATCAGCGGTATAACCTCGCATAGGCGGTGAAGAAATGAACAAATTCCTCAACATACTTGTTGTAATCGCGCTTTGTTTCGGGATTATACCGGGCAGCCTGTCGGACAATGTGGACCAACCAGCGCTGGATAATACGGGTCAACCAGTGCCGAATAGTGGGGGCCAACTAACATCGGATAATACAGGCCAATCAGCGTCGGATAACGCGAGTCAACCAACGTCGAATAATGCGGGTCAACCAGGGTCGGACAATGCGGGCCAATCAGAAATCAAGATCGGCACAATCCTGGGATTGACGGGGGAAAATGCCGCATACGGGATCAAGATGCGGAAAGGACTGGATCTCGCTCTGGAGCATGCCAATTCAGCACCACCCGAAAGCCCGAAGTTCAGGCTCCTCGTCGAGGACAGCCAATGGAAGCCACAAGTGGGCGTTAATGCCTACAGAAAACTCCATGATGTGGATGGTGTCAGGCACTTTGTCGCAATTTGCGGCAGCAAGATTGCATTGGCGGTTGCCGGAGCATCGCGTCAAGACGACATCGTGATTATCGATGCAATATCCGGTGCGCCCAAGCTGACATTGGATGCAGGCTCTAAGTATTTTCGCGTCTATGCATCCGATGCCATGGCCGGCAAACACAACCTGTCTTGGGCCCTGGAAGAGGGCGCCATGACCTTCGGAATTGTTTACGTTGAGGACGACTGGGGATCCAGCTACAAGGATGCATTGTTGGAAACCCTGCGCACGCACAAAATGAAAGCCACAGTTGTCCCGGTAAAGCTAGGCACACGCGATTTTAAAACCGAAGTAGAAAAGCTTCTCCGAGTGCAGCCCGATGCCCTATTTGTTGTGTTGTACGCAAATCTCGCGGTTCCAATGGTAAAGGAGTTGCGTACCCTCGGATTTGATGGACTCATATACGGTGGTGACAATCTGAGCTCAGCGGATTTTTCCGCTGGGGGATCGGAGATAACCGAAGGCGTCCGTTTGAGCCTGCCGGCCGAACCAAATAGCCAGGAGTTCAAAAGCTTTGCGTCTGCGTATGAAGCGAAATATAAAGAGGCTCCTGACTCCTTTGCCTTGAAATCTTATGACGCATTCATGCTGATGGTACACGCAATCCGCGCAACGGACGGAAAGCCGGAGTCTATTATTGAGTACCTACGTACCATAAAGTACTCAGGCGCATCGGGAGAGTTGTCGTTCGATGCGCAGGGGGATTTACGCGATCAAGAATATAGCCGCTTGGTATACTGCACAGGTCGACTCATACCTTACTGCAGAAGTGACCAGGGATAGCAACATGCCTGACGCTACCCACCCATTGGACAAGCTTGTAGCCATCCTGAAGCGAAGCGACATCGAGTCGCCATGCTACCTATACGACGGAGATGGTGCGCAGTCCGCTGTCTGTGATCTCACGGATACATTGGAGAAACACCTTGGCGCCAACACCAGGGTATTTCTCCCTGTCTTCGCAAACCCCTGCTTCCCTCTCTTGGATTTGTTGGTAGCCAGCGCCCCTGGTGTGGGGGTTCTCGTCAACAGCCTTCCGGAGCTGGCGGCGGTTCGAGCGTTTCCATGGCATGTCACCCCCATTGTCTTGTTTGCCGGCGGGGTCTTGACACCGGCGGATGTCAGCCGTGTATGCACCATGGCAGATTTCTATTATGCAACCTCTTGGGCCAACCTCCGAACCGCCCTTGCTATGGATAACCGAAAGGCTACGATTGGCCTTCGGATCGATATTTCAAATTCCGGGGAGCTCCGAGGTATACCAGTCCAAGATATACCTCACCTCTTATCACAGCAGCCTGCAATCGCCACCCAGGTGGCTGCAATCCATGCCTATCAGGGCCCCGATAGCCCGGGATTCGATGCCTGCCTTACCCATGCGGATGCCCTGCTTTCTCTTACCGGGTGGTTTCCTGAACTCAGGCAGGTCAACTTCAGCGGAGGCTGGCCGTTTGATTACCTGGAGACGAGTACACCACTACCCTCTAGGCGACAACCACTCCGCCACTATCTGTCCCACTTGTGCGCTAAAATTCCATTGGCCGATTTTTGCAGTGACCCGGTAGAAATTGCGTTTGAGCCGGGAAAATTCCTATTGGCAGCCTATGGCTATTTTTTTTGTCGCGTCATTGAAGAGTCTAGGACTGCCCCCTATCAGTCAGACATACACTTGGATGCAAGTTTCGTGCATCTTCCGTCCCTGAAGCTCAAAAACCGCCAGCATGCGGTTTCCTTGTTCGACCACGAATGGAAAATCGCTGACAACCCTGGGATCTCATGTCAGCTGAGAGGCTACAGTGGTCTCTCTACGGATTTTCTGATGCCTGGCCGCGTAATACTCCCTAAGCCCCGCAGTGGCGACTATTTGGTCGTCCATGACGTGGGCGTTTACGGCTGGGCCGGGAGCTACAATTTTCTCGGCTTGCAGCGTCCGCCGGAATACGTTCGTATTGGTGACCAAGTTCAACTGGTTCGCCATAGACAGCGCGAGGGGTATCCTCTGGAGGGACTGATTCCGCTTGAATTCTCGGCTTACCGACAGACTGCGGTCCCTCACGGGGATCTGGATCAGCGCGGATCGATGTGAGTATGGGAACATTGCCCCCCAGCCTGGCGGTGGAGCTGCCGTACGAATCGAACCCTTCCGTAACCGAGCTCGGTCATACCACGGCGACTGAGCGTGATCTGTACCGCGCCTTGAAAGACGAGGCCCGGAAGATTGCCGCCCGCTTCCAACGCCCTATTTCCGTATTGGATATTTGTGCCGCCAGTGGTGGGGCCGCATGGCATATCGGATCTGCCGTTCGATACCGGCGACTCGTACTTGTCGATATGGATCCACTCATGTGCGAGGCCGCTCGAAAGCGGTCCTGGGGGACGGAAGATGTAGAGATTGTCTTGGCCGATGCGGTGGAATGGCGCGGATCGGAACCTTTCGATCTGATCCTGGCAAACAGTGCCTACCATCACATCCAAGATGATCGAAAAACGGCCTTCCTGATGAATCTAGCGGCGCAGCTGGCGCCGGGAGGAAACATCCTGGTGGGCGAACACTTTCTACCCGACTATGCGGATGGTGATATCGAATCCTATCGGCGCTCCGTGCAGGGTTTCTATGAAGCGCGTGTGGCGGCATTGCAGGAAGCGGGCGATGCGCCGGGCGCGATCGAGGTGATTCGCCAAACCGGACGCTATTGCTGGGAGCGGCGCTATGAATATCAGGTCAGCAGGCATGTCTTTGTCCGGCACCTCGCTGCGACTGGGCTTAGGGCCCGGTCTTGGAAGAGGATTTGGCCCGCCGAATCCGGGGTTCTCCCGGAGGATTCCGGCAGCTATTTGATATCATTGGCCCTCCATTAACAGGTCCTACGCGACATGACTCCAGACATCGATAAACAAGTCGGTGATTTCCTTGCTAAGCAAGCGGCTTTTGCTTGTGACTGGTTAAAGAATCACGAAAATATTTCTATTGAGACAGGAACCATCCATACCGGTCAGGGGGTGCTGGTATCCAATCGGCGTAGTGGGACAGATGGAACACCCACTGTGCAAATTTTCCCTATTGGTGATCCGCGATTACCCGATGAGTGTTCGGGATTAAAAGATGAGCTTATTAAGGCTGTCACACGACCCCGAGCGGCCGATGTGGTGAGTCACTTTAAGAAGCTGAAAGATCCTGAGTGGAGACAGTCCTGGGGGCGGTTTGTTGTATTAAACCGAGCAACCGTGGAAGATCATATCTGGGATAAATTAGCCGATGACCCTGAGGACTTGAGCGATAAAGAGAGAAATGCACTTGACGTTGTTTTCTTTTCCGAGGGGTCTAAAATTTTGTCTTTTCCGATCCCTATTCTGGGTAGTCCATTATTCTCCTGTTACCTGAATTTTGAGAATCCAATATCTTTGAATAGAGAGTATTATAGCTCGCTTGAGCATGATTTGCGGGGACCGCTCTCAGGGTTTGTGACCACGATATTTATTGCCTCTCTGTTTGTTATCGGAAAGAACATCTCCGAAGAGATGGCAGGCAGTGAACTGGATGTCCAATATCGGCACTTCGCAACGCTTGTTGCAAAACTGCTTTTCGCGAAAAGGGCGTCTGTCAAGGAGCAGCCTGTACTTGAGGTCGCGGAGCCGTTAGGTTCGTTTAAGGATGGTGTGGAACTGGAACTTAGGAACCCACCCGAATCTTTAGATCAAGAACCGATTGCCCGTATTTTTCTTCCAACCTATCGGGTATCCGATTCCGATACTTCAGCAGCATCGCCTGGGATACAGCTTCTTAAGCCGACCATCGAGTCTCAAATTAGCTCCATCTTGGCCTTTATGAAAGAGGCTGCGGAAAGTCGTGAAAGAATTGCGGAGCAGGCAAAGCAGAAGGAAAAGACGCTCTTGTGGGATCTGACACGTCCCCACCTTGAGAAGGGACTCAACAGCCTACGGGAATCTCTCCTTTACTTTAACCGTGCGGAATCGAAAATGGATCGATCAAACTTTCCGTTCCTGCGACTTTATAACGATGCGGCACTCAATCTGTTGTTTGTCCAGGATTCTTGTTGTTACTACGATCCGTCTGGAGAGCATGAGGGATTGCGAGAGATGAAAGATAAACCTTACACGGAAGAGTTGAAGACAATCCACAGTGTGAATAATTTAGGTGATAGCTATAAAAGTATCGAAGATGTATGGAAATCCTATACTGGATATTTGAAGGTCCTATCTGAATCGCAATCCTTACCCTTTCTTAATGACACGTCCAACTGCCCTAGATGTAACTCTATTCCATCAGATCAGCTATCAAAGCGGCTATCAGATCGGCTATGGGCCCTCAAGCAGCTGTTACACCGCACGCATACGAATGAACTGTATGATTTTTCGCTCGTCGCGCATCTGGTGCTTGCCATGAGTAGCTATAGAAGCTCCAAGCCGGAGCTGATGTTCAATGGTCAAAAGGTTGATCTGCAATGTTCGAGACCTGTAAAGGACAATGATACGGCTAGGGTCTGTCTGTGGAGAGTGCTGGACAATAAGGTATTCCATAACGAAGATTCTCTTCCGCTAAAAGATCAGGCGTCGGGCTTGCAGCCGTTGCATTTGTATGCCGGGGATGCGAAAAGGGAGCGTTCCTCCGTCAGTGCGACCAGTTTTCTAGGCGCAATGATGCGGCTGGTGGGTTCCGAACTGCGGAAACAGGGACGCAAGGGAGAAGTCGTATGTAATTGTGTTAGGATCACATCAACTAATCCGGCAGATGGTTCCGTCACGGTCGAATACGAGTGCCAGGGAGAATTGGGGCATGAAGATCTGGAGCTCAGCGATAATCCGGACGTACATGGATTTAGGGGTTGCATTCGCGTGCTATCGGATTCAGTCGGCCAGCCGAACGGACCTCACATTCTTCAAGTGTGCGACAAGGAGAAGATTGGAGATGCAATAAAAGGTACCCACTATGGGTGGTTTGCTGTCGGGATATCAGAGGGCCAAACCAACTTTATAATTCGTCTGAATCGGAAGCCGGTGAAATGACGCCAATCTTGCCGAAAGTGAGTGACTAATTATGGGTAACGGAAGGCAGCACGAACCACAGGTTTTCCTTTATGATGGACTGGAGGATAAGAACAAAAGTCGAGCGGATGGTAGACTGAAGTGGTTTCGGAACGGAAGGGCGAATCGTATTGCGCATGGCCTGAATAGCAAAGGCGACATCTGTCAGAGTGGACCCGCTATTGTTAAGAGCATCAAGAATCTATACTCGTCTGCAGATGCATCGTTGGTTTTTGTCCATACATCGGCTTGTGCCCCTGATTATCTAGCTGGAGAGGTTAAGAAATGGGGTGAGTGTCCATCTCAGAACCTGGCAGTTGTTTTGTATTCAGGAGCCGGGGTCGGTGCCGAACTTGCGAAGCCGATGTTGGCTGAAAATGTAACCCAAAAGCTTGCCTATGTCGGCCATCTGGAAGTAGGCATTGATTCCAGTGCAAATGCCAACGATGTTGCTGCGCTTATAGACCATTTCATCGATAATGCCGACCAGTTGAATAGTGGAGGAGGACGTGTATCTTTTTTGGAAGAGTTGAGTCGCTTAGTCGACCAGGTCAATCGTCCGTTCCGGAGCCAAAGTACATCCTTGCATATAGCACTTTCGGCGTATCTGGCTGCGCAAGGGATAGATCCACGCACGGGTGAGCCTTTGGTTGGAAGCGATTTGGTGGCCAAGCTAGCGAGGGAGGAAATGGTAGACAAAATGAAAAAACCGCGGAACTGGATGCCATTTTTGGTTGGACCGGTCGAGCATGTAGGCGACAAATTGAAAACGGAGGGCATTTCTTTGGGTCCGGAGTTGCGGGAGTTCTGCGCTTTCCTTGGCGGTGGGGCTATGCCGGCAAATGAAAGTTTGGTTGTTGTATGGAAGGAACTCGATAGGGTTGTTAGTTGTTAATGGACAGCAACGCACGGAATTGGCAGGTACGCAGGGAGCGGCTCGCCCATGATTTGCTCCGCAATAGGCTGAGCATGGAGCTGCGTGCGATAAGAAGGGTGATAGAGGGATCCGTGACGAAGGATTGGGATGCCGTTGAAGAGAGTGCAACAAGAGCGAGAGAATTCGGTACTGAAATCTCCGGGGAATTGGAGCAGTTGCTTGAGGAAATGCCGGTTGTAATGTCCCCGAGAAGGCATATCAGGATGAATCACGCTGGTGGGTTCGATGACGAACAACAGGCCGTTCTCGAGTGGGTTAGTGATTCGGCCCATGACATCTGGATGGAATCGGCGGGGATTGGCACCGCGATTATCGAGGGAGGGGATGCAATACATGAGTTAAATGCTACATTGGCGCAACTCGAAAGGGGTTGTCGGAGGCCGGAAGCCCGAGAGAGATTGCTCACCTATGTCGATGCCAGCCAGAGCCGGACGGATTCTTTGGCAACATTTGTCAGTGCCCTTCCAAGAAATCCCGGTCTTTGCTTTCCAAACCCATGAACATTCCTCGTATTCTGGTCCTCGACGACCTCTTCGGACGTAATGTTCCCGAGGGTCGAAACGCCGACCGGGAGAACCTGTGCGCCCATTTCCTCTGGCAGGACGCGACCGGGGATGCTGCGGCCAAGGCGAGCCGACAGCGGGTCCTGAAACCAACCGCGGAAGCGGTATTTGCCCGTGGGCAGACGCCCATCGTTTCCCCTGTCGGCGCGACGGTGGAGAACGACCTGGACGGCTCCCTGGCCGCGGTGCGGGAGGGCTGGACCCATGCCCTGACTCAGGGCAAACCCCCGTGGGCGATGTTGCTGTTGGATCTGTGTTTCTACACCGGCCGGGTGACCGAGGAGAGTCACCGGCGGACACCCGGTATGCCCGAGGGGCGTCCGGGGGACGACGACCCCCGCGGCTATTTCGGACTGACCCTGCTCGACGCCATTCACCGGGAGTTCCCGGAGCTACCGATCTTTATCCTCTCCAGCAAACCGCGCGAGGAGGTCAGCCTGGAGTTCAGCCGCCGCGGGGCCTTGGGCTTTATCGCCCGAGACGACCTGCAAGGACCGGAGCGGCTCGCAGCGGCGCTGTGGCAACACGGGTTACTGCCGGACCCCGCAGGTGAGGTGGTAGGGAACTCGCTGCCGGTGCTGCTGGCCCTGCGCGAGGCACGGCGGGCGGTCCGGCATCGCGGCAATCTGCTTATCCGCGGCGAGCGCGGCTCGGGCAAGGAGTTGTTAGCCAGCTATGCGCACCGGGTCAGTGTCGATGCCGAGGGACGCGCGGACCTCCCTTTGGTGACGGTCAACTCGGCGGTGCTCAGGACCGACCTGTTTGCGTCCGAGCTGTTCGGCATCGAGCCCAAGACCGCCAGCGGAGTGGCGGGCAAGATCGGGCTGGTCGAGGCGGCGGACGGTGGTGACCTGTTCCTGGATGAGATTGCCGACATGCCGCCCGAGGCCCAAGCTACGGTGCTGCGGGTGTTGCAGGAACGGCGCGTCACCCGGATCGGCGCGCGCCGATCCCAGGCAGTAGACGTGCGCTTTCTCGCCGCCACCAATGCCGACCTGGAAGGCGACCCACGGAGGATCCGGGCCGACCTGCTGGATCGGTTGCGCTTGGGTGGGACCCTGTGGCTGCCCCCCCTGCGTGCACGCAAGACAGATATTCCCCTCCTGACGGAGCGGTTCGTGCGCGAGGCGGAGGCCCGGCACGCGGGGACCCGGCGGCGCGAGATCACGCCCGAAGCCATGGACCGGCTGCTGGATCAGGAATGGCCCGGCAATATCCGCGAGCTGCGCACCTGCCTGTTCGATGCCGTGAGCCGCCATGCCGATGTGGAATATTTGGTGCCGAGCCATTTACGCATCGGCGCCGAGTCGGCCGGAGCCTTGCCGGCGCGACCAAGGGCGCAACCAGCGGAGCGGACAGAAAACGTGCCGTCGGCAAGGGCTGTGGTGAATCTGTCCACCCTGTTGGCGATGCATGACGCGGTCCGCTTCGATCCCGCCGATATCGCCGCGTGGTCGGGATGTCTGCCCGACATGCAGCAGGCCCATGCTTGGCTGCTTGCCCGTTGTCTGCACGCCGCCCTGGACGCTACCCGGCGTCGCACCCCGGAACACCCGGAGGGTGTGCTTCAGATCCACCCGGCGGTGAAGCTGATCATCGGAGACACCGGTTTGAGCGCCTCGAAGGCCGCCGATGTCGTCAAGCGCCTGCTTCGGCCGCTGGAAGACGAGCTCGAGGGTGAGTTACGCGAGGCCCTGAACATTGCCCTGCGATTGCGGCCCCGCTCCCCGAAGGCCGCGGGTACTAGAAGGTGAACCGACCATGCCGCGTTATCTGATCCTCGCCCAGTCCGAAACCACCGCCAATGCCTTGGGGGCCTGGTTGGCGCTGCTTGGTGAAAGGGGCCAGGAAGAAGATTGCGAGGGTGATGATCCGCCGCGAATCCTGTGGGACCGCCCGGTGGGAAGGGCAGGTGCAATGGATACCTATAAGACCTTGGTTCAGCGTGTGGAAACGGCGACCCGGGCCGGGGAGGACCGGATACCTCTCGACCAGGTGGTTGTGCTGGTGGACTCGATTCGCCCGGCCAGTCTCGATGTCGTCGAGGAGGGTTGGAGCTGGGACAGTCTGATCGCCATGCTCATCCTGACCTTCCAGGAGATCCGGTGGGTGTTCGGGGTTATGCAGGGAGAGGGGCAGGGGTCTTACTGGAACCGGACGATCGCACCGCACCATAGTCTTACTTCGTTGCTCAATCCCACCAGGCGAGAGCCTCTATTCGACCCTACCGGACTCCGAGAGTGGGTTCGGAGCCGCACCAATGACAGAATCCAAAGGGTGGGAGATGATCTAAAATTGCCGACCCGCTGGGAGATCGCCGCGGCGATAGAAGAAGAGCGGCCTTATGCCTACCTGCACGGCTACACGGCCTACCGGTTTGGGTGCCGGGCAGACACGGTGATGACCTGGGCAGCGATGAAGGAGCGGTTCCAATGCACTGACGATAAGCAATCACCCACCCAAGCTGATAAGAAGAGCAGCGGGCACGGATACTGGCTGTTGTTGGAAGACATGAGCCTGAATTTCGCAGATCGACCGCAGCGCGTTCATCTGCATTGCCTGGAAACGGAACGCAAGGAACATTGCGCTTGGCTGGACTCCAGCGACAAAGAAGGCTCGGCACACCGCATCCTGGTCACCACCGGGCAGACCCGCCCCAAGGATCCTGCCCTCAGCGACAACCGGAGGTATTTGCGGGAGAAAAAGGAAGGTCGGGGCAGCGTCGTCCTGAAGCCCACCTGCGGGATGTTCGATCTCTGGGAGAAATCAGGATTGCTGCGCCGATGGAAGGACTCGCGTCGCCGAGGGGACGTGGAGGGGTTCGTCTGGCCCCCTTTGCATCCCCGGCCTGCGGGGGACGAAAAATCCTGCGAGGAGCGCAGCGAGTCCAATGGAGCGGGCAATGCACAAGGTCATGGCACCATCGGCAAGCTCTTGCTGGTGAGCGAGGCCCTGATCAAGCGCGCCAAGGCCCTGACCAGCAGGGTGGAATGCGCTAGCGAAGCGGTGCAGGGGGCGGTGCTGGCCACCGACGCCCTGGAGTTGACCGGTGGTCGTACCCCGACCACGGCCATCGAGGCGTTGTCCCTGAAACAGCGTTTCGAGCTGCTTGCCGAGTGCCAGTTCTCCGGGGTGGAGCATCATATATCATTGCACCATAGATTCGACGAGATCAATTTGGAGACCCGTGCAATCTGCCGTTGGTTTGCGAGACGGCAACGGGAACGTGCCACGCTGAACGCCCGTATGCATATCCTGAACCAGCTGGTCGATGTTTTTCAGATGCATAACCAGTTCGATGAAGAGCGGACCTGCGTGAACCGCGTTCGTTATCTCCACGCTACCCTGTGGATGCGGGACAAGCCATGGCGCTATGTATTTTGGCTGCCCATCCGTTATGTGGAATGGCTGTTGTCGTCATTCCTCGTCTTCGTATCGGCAGTAGCCGTTTGGATCCTGGTTCTTGGAATACTGTTCGCATTCGCAAACCCCGATCTTCCAGCATGGAACATGGACCGACTGGCAACAGGCCTGAGAGATGCAATTACTTCGTTTTTTTCGGTCGGTTCACCAATTCGACCCGGCTCATGTACGGACGGATTGAGTAATGGCGAGGTGATTATGACTAGTGTTTCGATCATGAGTGGCTTTCTGCATCTGGGTGTCTTGATTTCGCATCTTTACAGCATAATTACACGTAAGTAACATCAGGACCGCTTCAACTGCATAACCAGGGCCACAACAACTGAATCCGGATTCACCAAGCGCAATTACCGAGTAGAGGAAATGACAGAACAAGAAAATCCCAACAGACCCGAGTCGACTATCACGAATTGGTTATACAAATGGAGATTGCCAATAACAGCTCTTGTAACAGCCCTTGGTTTGATTAGTGCCGTATGGGTTGGGATTCGGGCAGGAGACATCAATTCTTTCGGGATAGTGATAACCTACGTCCTGTTGCTTGCCGTGCTCACATGGTTATTGTTGGAGCCGGTGGAGGATCAAGACGATATTGTGGATCAGGAAACTGCGTATGGACAAAGAGTTAAAGGGATTCTGGGCATATTGGTTATGACTGTGGTTTTCTCAATATCTTTAGTAGCCTTTTCCAGTGCCCACGGCGGAGGGAAAGCTGATGAAAAACCTGACTCATGCACAAATACGAAACAGAAAGATAATACTGACCAGATGATTGAATGCAAAACAAGTATAAAAGCAAGGTCATGTTCGAATAATGCCGATTCAGGCGAAAAGCATATTGAGCGATGAGGAAGTAATTAAACGCCGGATTGAAACCGTCATCCCCAACAGCTTCAGCCCTTACCACGGTGATTTTTTGTTGCTTGCTTAATTTGACTTCCATTGTGGGACCTTACACACCCAAACTTCCGTAGCTCCATTGGCAAAATATAGCTTTCTTTTATTTGTCATTTCTTTTTTAGTGTTGGCAGACGACATAATCTCAATGCAGATCTCGGGTGCAATCGAACATTCAACTTCGTTTCTGATTACTTTAAGTCGTTCCTGGGAAGCCCATGCGACATCAGCAACCTTAGTTCCTTTTTTGGTACTTATTGCGCATTCTACCAATACATCTCCATCCGTTAAGTTTGAGTATAATAACCCTGTGATTTTTCCTTGAAACAAGGAATGATATATTTTAACCGGAGTCATTAAAATTTGCCCCTGATTATTCAATTCGATTTTGAACGGCAAATTTTGTAATTTCGGGTTATCGCATACTTCTTGCCAACTCATGGTATATCACCTGTGTCGAGTTGTTCTGCCGGTTGGTACCGATTGTGCCTAACGATGCGGATCACGCGCGGCTATTTGCCGTCGCGTGCATCCGGCTTGTTCGGCGATTTCATTCCAAGAGCCTTGAGGATAGCAGGCGTCACCACCTCGGAGCATCCTAATGCTGTAGGGTGGATTGTGTCTGGAACGTACTTCCTGAAGAGTGCTTTGTTCTCGGACTGCAGTGTCTTCCACGTGGGATAATGATCTATTAGAAGGAGTTTCTTCTTCTCAGCGACAGAACGATACATTTCATAATGTGCAGCGATATCCTTCCGGTACGACCTATGACCTTTTGGGTACTTGTCACCCGGCGTCATTGTCATCAGGATAATCTCACAGTTCGGATTGCTCTCGAGAATACGCGCGATCATCGTCTCCAGATTGGCCTTGGCTATCTCTACTGATCCCTTGAATCGTTCTACGGCGTCATTGATAGAGAACTCAATGAATACGGTATCTGGTTTCTTCTGAATCACCCGTTTGTCTAGATTCTTTACACCCCATTCCGACCACTTACTCGACCCGCCACTATTGAGCACTTGTGTAAGCCCGGGAAACGTCTTGTCGAGCTCCTTCTTCAGTTGCGTAACCCACGCGCCTTCGGCTGTCAGACTCGTGCCATATGTGACGACTACCTGTTTCTTGCCGGACCTAAGATTGGCAAGAAGTCTGCTTTCTTCAGCACCATAAGATGCGATGGCTGTAGTGACAGAGAGCAACAGTATTACCCAAACGTGTTTTGCATTAATCATGCTATGCTCCTTTCGTTGTTTCCTGCCGAACGGCTTGGCTCAAGCGCCCAATGCTGCGCGGCACTGAGCTTGAAAGTTACTGAGGAACCGGACCACGGCATTGGGTCGCTTGCAGCCGAATGTTAGGCGAATGATCTGTGAAAACGACCCATCAATTGATGCCTGGCCCCTTTACTGTTTGATTTCTACTCATAGCTTGCTATTTTCTCCCTACATAATTTTTCAGTTAAAGTCTGTAACTCTTGTACTCGCTCCGCAAGCCAGTTAAGCTCTTCTTTCGTGATTGTATAACTTGGCTTATACCGCGCATCCACATAGGCTTTACGAAGTAACTTGAACCTTTCTTTTTCTTCGTCTGTAGAACGCGGAAATATAGACAAGAACCTTGGCTCAATGCTTGAGACTCTTTGACCTAATTTCTCTAAATCATGTGTACTTGGTTTATAACGGGTAAATACCAATAAAATAGTACCGTATAAACGCTCTGTAACTTGATGAAGCTCAAAGGCCGCTAAACTGTGTCTCTGCCTATTTAAGTTGAAATTATATGTGTCAAAGAAATTACTAGCACTACTGAACCAATAATTAAAATCCTCTTCAGCTAATCTTTTTCTTTCTTTAGGAGTTATTTCAATTGGCTCTGCCAATTGAAATTTTCCTGAATCATACAGAAGTACTCCTTCCCGCAGGATGTCAATATAAAAGTACTGACTTTTCCTTAAACGACGATTTACAAATTGAATATCTTCGGCAATCAGGCTGATTGGCGTTCGATGGATAGTTTTGATCAAACGTTGAGCAAGTTGACTGTTTTGCTCAATTTTGCTGGCTTGGCGAGGTGTTTCGGTAACAACTAGAAGGTCGAAGTCACTTTGATAGCGATAAAGAAGAGTTTCCGGGTCGAGGTCTTCTACCCAGTCACCACGGGCATAACTACCAAATAAAATGAGCATATCAAAATCAACTTCTTCCCGAATAATTTCGATAGCCCTTTGTAGTTCCTGCTGTTTTTGTTCAGGAAGGTGTTCAAAGGAGGTTTTCATTTTTGATCGCCTCATCAGCGTGCCCGGCTGGCACTTCTCGATAACTGGCGATTTGAAAATGCTTGTACAATCGATTCCATACACTAGATGGATTGGGATTCAACCCAGCCTCCTTCATTAAATCAGAAATAAGGGGTATACGGTTAGCTCCTCCACCCCCAATATCTTGTGGTCTCACCAATAGTAACCACAATATTTTGTGTCAGGAGGAGCTAACCGTATACCCCCTTCAGAATATTTTTTTACTTCTGCTCTAATTTTGAAGGCTTCTTGATCCGTGATATGGCGACCTCCAGCGTCCGGAATAACTTCGTTTCTCTTTGTTATTTTTTGTGCGACCGTTAGATCTCGTCCAGCCACCACATTGCCTTTTCCGCTTACCACTTGAGTTATACTCGTATTTGATTCGCCACTTTCATCATTAAGCGATTTTACTTGTGCAAACCAAGAGTCCCTGTGCTTTCTAAGTTCTGCCGGAGAGAATTTACGGCCTTTCGGATGTTCCGCATTATAGCGGAATGCAGTTTTCTAATATATCTTTTCCACCCTTTGCTCGCTTTGGTTATACAATCGGCCAATGGTCCTTCAGAATCTGCTCCTCATCCCAAGGGCATGACTTCGGGAAGGTGTCGTAGTCGAACGGGGTTTCCGCGACCGCCAGATCCACTGCATCGGGATAGGCTTCAGTGGTGACTTTCTCGAGCTCGGTTCTAAGGCTGGGATTCTCATCCAAGAGCCTGGTAACGGCACGGCGCTGGGTGTTGATGGTCGCTCGCCAGGACTTCCGGTTCGGATAATCGGGTTGGTAACGCCATTTGAGCAAGTGTCCTATCAACACCGCTAAACGGCTTTCCAGTGCCCGCCGCTCCCGTTTTCCCAAATCCCCGATTTCCTCTACCAGATGCGCGGTGTCGAGCTGTGAGAAACGCCCCGACTGCAGCAGCCGCGCCTGCTCCTGAGACCAGGCGAAGAAGTCTTGGTCATAGTCGATACTCATGATCCAAGTACAATCTTTCCGGAGTTTTTAACCCAAAGTTTTTTTCATCCGCAGATTACGCAGATTTCTATGGATTGAAGACGATGTAATCCGTGACAATTCGCGTAATCCGAGATCTTACGCCTGCTCGCAGGGAAGGGAGCCCCTAGGGCGGGTCAGGCCAAGCCTCGTCCCGACGCAGGAGGGAGCCTGGTCGCCACCCGACGAAAGTAGCCAACATACGGCGAATGGCGCAAGATTATCACACACCGTGAACATTCGGTCGCACAAGAACGTCCGCACCATACCTGCCATCCGTATGCACTTGCCCTGGGCTGGGAAGAATTCGTCTTGCGCTTCGGCGCGAAAAGTATATATTTAGGGTATATATACTGATAGGGTAATCAAGATATGCAAACCGCAAGGCTTTTCGTAAACGGCGGCAGTCAGGCCGTCCGGCTACCCAAGAAGTATCGCTTCCGGGGTGACGAGGTGATCATCAGGCACCTGGGTAATGCCGTGGTGCTCTTGCCCAAGGACGACCCCTGGCAGGTCATGTTCGATGCCCTCGCCGGGTTTCCGGAAGATTTCGCCATTTCCCGTGAGCAACCGGAACCTCAGGAACAGGGGCCCATCGGGTGAAGATTCTCCTGGATACGGACATCTGCATCTATGTCATCAATCGGAAACGGCCTGCGGCCTTGGCACGGATCAGGGACTATCGGATCGGCGCGGTCGGCATCTCGTCCATCACCTATGCAGAGCTACGCTTCGGCGTGGAGAACAGCGGCCGGGTTCAGGAAAACCTGACTCGGTTGGAACGTTTTCTGCTGCCGCTGGAGATCGTCCCATTCGATGCCGAGGTGGCACGGCAGTACGGTCAGCTGCGCACCGAGCTCAAACGTGCCGGTTGCCCCATCGGTTCAAATGACCTCCTGATCGCCGCCCATGCCCTGAGTCTGGATGTCACGCTGGTGACCAACAGTGTCCGGGAGTTTAGCCGGATCAGCGGTTTGCGCGTCGAGCGATGGGGATGATTCGGGACCAGGATGAGGAGAATAATTGTTGGGTTCTTCCGATGATGACCAAATCCGAGCTGCTCGAGCTGATTGCGAACGGCGAGAACTCCGGTGTCGAGTTCAAGCGCGACGACCTGCGCCCCGAGCAGTTGGCGAAGGAAGTGGTGGCACTCGCTAACTTCCAGGGGGGCCACATCCTGCTCGGGGTCGATGACGACGGATCGATCACGGGGATCCGGCGAGACGAGCTCGAGCACTGGGTGATGGATACGGTGTTCGGGCGCACCGTGCACCCCATGATTCTCCCGTTCTACGAAGAGATCCGGGTCGACGACCGGCTGCGGGTTGCGGTCATTACGATCAGTCAGGGAACGACCAAACCCTATGTCGTGCGCCATCATGATCGGGATGTCGTGCGCCATCATGATCGGGAGGATATCTATATCCGGGTCGGCAGTATCTCGCGGCGTGCCACCCGCGAACAGCAAGCCCGGCTCTATGCGATCGGCGGCATGCTGCACGCGGAGCAGCTCCCGGTATCCGGTAGCAGTCTGGGTGATCTCAGCCGAGATCGGTTAACGGACTATCTGGCAACGATCGTCGGGGACAATCAGCTCCCAATGGACGAAGAAGCCTGGGGTGAGCGCCTGTGTAGCCTGGGTTTCATGGTCGAGCGCGCGGACGGTCCGCCGGTATGCACCATCGCGGGGCTGGTTCTTTTCGGCCATGCGCCCCGTCGGTTGCTGCCCCAGTCCGGCATTCGCTGGATGGCCTTTGACGGCGCGGACAAGACCTACCGGGCGCTGGATGACAGACTGATCGATGGACCCTTGGCCGCGCTCCGGATACAAGCTGCAGGTAGTGGGCGTGAAATTGCCGGGAACGGAGTCATCGAGGGCCTGGTGGATGCCATGCGGCCATTCATCTCGGAAGAAGCCGCCGCGGTGGATGCATCCATGCGCCGGGAACGACGTTGGTTGTATCCCGTGGCGGCGCTACGCGAGGCGATTGTGAATGCGCTTGCCCACCGTGACTGGACGCGCTACGAAGAGATCGAGGTCGTGAGCTATAAGGATCGTATCGAGGTCCTGAGCCCCGGTGCATTGCAGAACTCGATGACCATCGCCAAGATGATTGCCGGCCGGCGTTCTCCGCGTAATCACTTGATCGTCGAAGTCCTGCGCGACTACGGCTACGTGGACGCGCGGGGCATGGGCGTGCGCAACAAGATCATTCCACTCCTCAAGGAACAGAACGGAGTAGGACCAGAGTTCCAGGCTACGGAGGACTACCTGAAGGTCGTCATGTTCAAGGGTGAGCGTGCCGGGAATCGAGAGGACATCGGGTCAGGATGACCATTATTGGATTTCGTCCTGCAATGGTAGAAAATCGCTTAAGTCATCCGACATCCACCGGCTCCAGCAGCTCAGCCCCATCATTCGCCGGCGAGTTCACTCGCCTCGATATCTGAAACGCCTCCATCTCCGCCTCATCATATGGCGCCAGCATCCCGCGCAGTGCCTCGATGTCCCTGAAGCCGGAATCCAGCCACCGGTCCCAGAGCTCCGGCGCCAGGATCACCGGCATCCGGTCATGGATCGGTCGCAGCAGCGCGTTCGCGTCGGTCACGATAAGGGCGCAGGTCTCCAACTGCGCGCCGTCCGGCGCCGCCCAGCTGTCCCACAGGCCGGCGAAGACGAACGGTGCTCGGGACTTCATACGGATCGCGTAGGGTTGCTTGCCGCCAGGCACAGGCCTCCACTCGTAGAAGGCCTCGGCGGGAATCAGACACCGGCGAGAACGGAAGGGACCGCGGTAGGCCGGCTGCTGGTGCACCGTTTCGGCCCGGGCATTGATCATGCGGTAGCGGCTGTCCGGTCCCTTGGACCATTGCGGCACCAAGCCCCAACGCAACGGCTGGAGCTCGCGACGGCCGTTTTGCTCCCGACATGCCATCACCGATTGGGTCGGCGCGACGTTGTAGCGGCACGCCAGGGCGTCATGCCGACCCTCGATGTCGAACATCGCGGCGTAGACGGCGACGGGTCCGAGCTGAACAAAGCGACCGCACATAAGAAAAACACTTAGAGGAATCCTTCCATAGCTCACACGAGAACCGGTCGCCGAGGTTCCCAAAGGGCTCCCAGATCGAGGCTCACCGCCTCAAACGGCGGTACGGCAACCTGATCGGTATCGGCAAAGCGACCGATCTCGATCCAGGCGCCGGCATCGAGTCGGTATGCCTCCAGCATGCGCTTAGCCGGATCGATCAGCCAGATGTACTGTACCTCATAGTGGGCATACAGCGGCATCTTGAT
>NZ_FLUY01001402.1 GCF_900092655.1 Candidatus Thiosymbion oneisti | reverse complement strand
CTTACGTCTTACCCGGCCGGTTGCGCGATGGCCTGGGCATTGCTTGCTGCTTTTCGCCGGGCGCAGTAACCCCTGAACGCGCCCACGCCAAGCCGGTTGATCA
>NZ_FLUY01001048.1 GCF_900092655.1 Candidatus Thiosymbion oneisti | reverse complement strand
ACACTGGAGCGGGTAAGCCAAGCGTGTGAGCCAGCAGATACTATGAACTTGCAACATCGGTTGAAACTAGGTACTAGGGCATGTTGACATATTAGGCCGTTTGGGGACCGGAGATGTTGCGGGTGCGATCCTGAATGATTTGGTGTTGTCCGGAGGGAAAAGATCCCTCGTGGCTCAGCCCGATTCACGCATCAGCGAGATCTACCGGGAGATTGCCCGCAGGACCGCGGCCAAGCTGTCCCTG
>NZ_FLUY01001768.1 GCF_900092655.1 Candidatus Thiosymbion oneisti | reverse complement strand
CCTGGTTCCGTGAACTAAATGAGCCATTCATAGAATAATCCCTTTATAAAACAACAGGATAATGGAAAAATTCATTCATTTTTGGACTCACCCAGCAGGTGAAATGGCCAATCTTTTAAAATCCAAGTAAAATCATAG
>NZ_FLUY01001043.1 GCF_900092655.1 Candidatus Thiosymbion oneisti | reverse complement strand
GGTACTGGATTTCGACGATCCTTTCCAGAATGATGCCGTGGGATTTGAACGACTACCTTCAGGCACCAATTCAATCAAAGGGTTTTCCACTATGATTGTTGAAAAGAAAGTCCGTACTTGCCGCAAATGCCAGAGTAAAGCGATTGTCAAAAATGGCACAAATGGGAGCGGCAATCCACAATATCATTGTAAAACCTGTGGTGCTTATGGCGTACTTGAGCCCCGAGAGGACTATACGGAAGAAGAAAAAGCGATCATTATAAAAGCTTATCAAGAACGCTCCAGTATGCGCGGGATCGAACGTACGTTTGGGGTTTGTCGGCAAACACTAAGTGCGTGGTTAAAAAAAAGGCAGAACAGCTCCCACCCCTTAAAACCACGCTGAAACCCGTTGATCGTGGGCAGACACCGGTGTTGGAAGTGGATGAGTTATGGTCTTTTGTTTTCAGCACAGTTTTCAAAGTTTGGATCTGGATTGCGTTGAATCGAGAGACCCGAGAAGTCATTGCTTATGCCTGCGGTGATCGCCGTGAAGAAACGTGCCGAATCCTCTGGAATCGCATCCCGCCTGATTATAAAAAGGCCGTTGTTTTTAGTGACTATTGGAAAGCGTATCAAGCCGTTATTCCCGACGAGCAACATCATCCTGTGGGTAAAGAAACAGGCGAAACAGCCCATGTTGAGCGTTGGAATAATACCTTGCGCCAGCATTTAGCACGCTTCGTACGTAAGACATTATCTTTTTCCAAGTGCCTCCATATGCATGAGATTTGTTTGAAACTCTTTCTGCACCGCTATAATACCGAA
>NZ_FLUY01001042.1 GCF_900092655.1 Candidatus Thiosymbion oneisti | reverse complement strand
GGATTCCGGCAATCCCTGCCGGAATGACGAGGGAGGGGTTGGCAGACTTCAGCATTTAGAATTTATCCACTACCGAATTTTGATATTCTTCACCGTTTTGCTTCTGCCCGTTCAGTTCCGGTAACAATCTCGGAACGCCTTCTCGAATGGGATATGATCGACACTCGGATGTACAAGTTAAAGTGCCGGACTGCATATCATTTCGGTCAGTATTCTCTAGGAAAAGATTATTTCCGCAAAGAGGGCATACCAGGTATTGAAGGGCTTCTTTTTTAAAACCCTTTGTTCTTTCAAATTCAGGCATAATGATTTTTACTATCCTCAATAGGCGGAAATGTTTTTGTAACCCACATCCACCAGCCCATTATCGCCTCTCCAACCGTCCAAAGCGGATGATACTACTGGATTACTCTACCTTACCCCGGATCGCGGCCTGTAGCTGCTTTTTGGAGGCGTCAGGGGTGAGATTTCCGTGTAGACTTTAAAAGCGCCCTGTCAGGCCATGTTGCCTTTTGAGGCTAAAAATTCTGACGAAACATCGGTATTTTTTCGACCGACAATTGCAAAATAATAAAGAGGCCTTCCTTCAATTGACAACCTATGTCGATACCGTTCGATATGATAAACATCAAGATACTCTGAGAAAATCAACTCTCGTACCATTGTTGAAAATCCGGTTTTATCACTATTATCAAAAAATGTTTCCTGAATATTGAATGCCACCCAGCCCTTGCTACTAATGATATTGTATGCTTCAATGAATGCATTGATCGGGATGTCGCCAAATCCAAGAGCCGCAACAGTTACCATACAGTTACATTGCCATGACGCTATTTCTTGTTTCTTGTCTTCATCCAGCTTGGCGAAGTCCTGTATATAATACGCATCATACACCCCAGCTCTGTCCCGCATACTGGCGCTATATGCTTCGGGAATTATGTCTACACCTATCAAGCGCGAAACGCCATATTTTTTTAGCTCCTCCCCCATCATGCCATTGCCTGCACCTAAATCTAATACTCGAAGCTCAGTAAGATTATGTTGAGACTGTGTTACCGCTGATTGGAGTATTGAGGCTACTTTATTTGGAGATGTGCATTTCAGACGATCATAAAAAATTTGTTCATATAAACCTTGTATCGAATAAATTTCACTGTAGTCGTGGAATTTTATTTTCCTTTTACCATCTGATTCCTGAAGATAGAAATAGGCTTCATTTTGACTCAGATTTGACAAATCCGCCTTTGGAAATTGTATTTGATATCGCTTTTTCATTAAATTTTCGGTGGTGTTGATTTTTAAAGTGATCGAGTAGGTTAGTTCAACCGACTATTGGCTAGCCTATCACTTCAAAAATCAACACTACCGGAAAATGCAAAGGAGCGATACGCAAAGATGCCGAGAAACAGGGGCGTTTCTCGGCGATCTTTGCGTCCCGACCGATGGGGCTGTCTCACCTATATCTGCACCAGCCAATAGGCAGCCAGAATGGTACCTACCAAGGCGATGCCGTATCCCACGACCGCCACCAGGCCATCTGCCCGCAATCCCAGACCGTGCAGGCCCACGCGCAGCCGGTGAGCCGCGTGCCACAAGGCCAGGCTGACTGTACCGAATGCCGCCAGCTTACCGAACCAGTTCGCCAGCAGTCCTTGCATCTGTTCGAACTTCATGATCTCCGGTATGCCATCCGGCGGACTTCCGTGGGCGGCGATGAGGGTAATCAACGCCAGCACGGGAAACACAAAAGCGGTCAGGGTGCCGCCAGCGGCGAACAGGCTCCAAAACAGGGCCTTATTGACTTTAGCCATCTTAAAACACCCCCGCGAAATACAGGACGACCAGAGAGAATAGGACCCAGATGACGTAATGCGCCCCGGCGATCACGCCGCCGGGTACGAACGCTTCTCCTTTTTGGATCGGCATGGCTTTAGGTGTCACCTTGAACCAGGCGATGGCGTGGTAGAAGATGACGATGGTGGTTACCCACAGGAGCACCAGCATCCCAGGGCTCGTCAAGCACTCGAGAAAGAACTGGTAGTACGCCTTGTCACCGCTCGCTACGGCACCGATCCCCCATAACAGGAGCAGTGCATAGAGGCCGATGAAGACGCTGGTCAGCTCATTGATCATATGGATCGTGTAGTTGCGATCCTTGAGGTACCAGGTGGTTTTGGAAACGGGTCTCACATAGGCCATGATCATTTATCCCCCATACCGATGAGCTCCTTGTACCACTGGACGGTGGTGGCGATCTTGAGCTGCTGGAGCGCACTTGCCGGATCCACGTGTTTGGGACAGGCGATGGAACAGGTGTCGGTAAAGGAGCAATCCCACACCCCTTCCGGCTTGGAGAGCTCCTTGTGACGCTCGGCAAGCCCCTGATCACGGGAGTCCGTATTGTATCTGTGGGCCAAAGCCAGGGCCGCGGGACCCATGAACTCCGGGGTCAGCGCATACTCGGGACAGGCCGCATAGCAGCACAGGCAATTGATGCAGAGGGTGAACTGCTTGAACTTCTTGAGCTCGGCCGGCGACTGCTTGTATTCACCCGCTTCGATGGGCTGCTCTTCCTTGCGGATAATGTAGGGCTTGACCCGCTTGAGCTTCTCCATGAAGTCGTCTTGGACGACGACCAGATCCCGTTCGATCGGGAAGTTCGCCAGCGGCTCGATGCGGACCTTCTTATTCGCGTAATCCTTTACGGATACCTTGCAGGCGAGTTTGGGTTGACCATCGATCATCATGCCGCAGCTCCCGCACACAGCCATGTGACAGGACCACCGATAGCTGAGCGTGGTGTCTACCTCGTCCTTGACGTGATTGATGGCATCCAGAACCATCCACTCTTCCTGGCACGCCACCTGATAGGTCTGAAAATGCGGCTCCTGATCCTTTTCAGGATCGTAGCGGAGTATCTCGAGTTCCAGCTGTACCGCGCTCATTTGGCCCCTCCCGAATAATCCCGAACGCCCGGCTTGGATTTGGTGATGACCACATCGTGATAATCGATACGGGGTGCTTCATCACCCTGGTAATAGGCCAGCGTGTGTTTCAGGTACTGCTCGTCGTCCCGTGCCTCGTAATCCAACCGCTGATGCGAGCCGCGGGATTCCTTGCGGGCCAAGGCGCCTTCCGCTACTGTCTGGGCCAATGCGAGCATGTTTCCCAGCTCCAGGGCCTGGAACAGATCGGTGTTGAAGACATTGCTCTTGTCATGCAGCTCGATACCCGCGTAGCGTTTGCGCAGATCGGCGATGGTGTTGCAGGTCTTCTGCAGGGTTTCCTCGGTACGATAGATACCCGCACCTTCTTCCAAGGATTTCGTCATCTCGGCGCGCAGCCCGGCGATGGATTCGGTACCGCCGCTCCTTTGGACCAGCTCCCTTATCTTGGTTTGTGCCTTGTCCGCCTGCTCCTGGAGCTCCGATTCGTTCGCTTCGGCGTTCCGGTTGCGGGCAAATTCGACTGCGTTCGTTGCCGCCCGTTTTCCGAACACCAAAAGCTCGGTGAGCGAGTTGGAGCCCAACCGATTGGCGCCGTTGAGGCTGGCGCAGGCACATTCACCGACGGCGAACAGCCCGGGGACCGGGGTCTCGGCGTCGATGTTGGTGTGGATCCCACCCATCATATAGTGCACCACCGGACGGATGGGCACCGGCTCTTTGACCGGGTCGACACCGGCATAGGTGATGGACAGCTCGCGCACCAGCGGCAATCGCTCGTCGATATGCTTCTCGCCCAGATGCGTCATATCCAGGTGGGTGCTGTCGCCCCAGGAAGTGGGGATGGTGTTGCCTTTCTGCTGCTCATGCCAGAACGCCTGACTCAGGCGGTCGCGCGGCCCCAGTTCCATGGTCTTCAGCACCGGCTCGCCCAGCGGCGTCTCGGGTCCCATCCCATAGTCCTGCAGATAACGGTAGCCGTCTTTGTTGCGCAGCACGCCGCCTTCGCCCCGACACCCCTCGGTGAGCAGGATGCCCGTCGCCAGCAGGCCGGTCGGATGGTATTGGACGAACTCCATATCCTTAGTCGGCACGCCGGCGCGATAGGCCATGGCCGTTCCATCCCCGGTCTTGATCGCCCCGTTGGTGCTGAAGGGGAACATCCGGCCAGCCCCGCCCGAACAGAGAACCACCGCCTTGGCCTGGAACCGGAACAGGCGGCCGCTCTTCATCTCCATAGCGACGACGCCCTGGCAGCGGCCATCTGCCATTAGCAGATCGATCGAGAAGAACTCGTCAAAGCGCTCGATGCTCGGATACTTGAGCGAGGTTTGAAACAGGGTATGGAGGATATGGAAGCCACTCTTGTCGGCCGCGAACCAGGTCCGCTTGATCTTCATGCCGCCGAAGGGCCGTACCCCAACGGACCCGTTCGGCTCCCGACTCCAGGGACAGCCCCAGTGCTCGAGCTGCAACAGCTCTTTGGGGGCCTCGTTGACGAAGTACTCGACCACGTCCTGGTCGGTCAACCAGTCGCCGCCGCCCACGGTATCGTTGAAATGCAGGTCGAGGCTGTCGTCCGACTTGATGACCCCGGCCGCCCCGCCTTCAGCCGCACAAGTGTGGCTGCGCATGGGGTACACCTTCGAGATCAAGGCCACCTTGAGATCCGGGTTGCTCTCGGCGACGGCGATGGCCGTGCGGAGACCGGCCCCTCCCGCCCCCACGATTGCAATGTCTGTCTTTATCAGCTCCACACGCTTCCCCCTCTTTTTTTACAGTTCTTAGTGCGTGCGACCATCATACTGCTGCGAAGGGCACGCAGTGATGCCATGGATACTGCGGCACGGGGTGGTATGTTACACGCCTGCCTATCAAACGAAAATATCGAAACGTCGGATAACGGTGAAGGACTCGGTATGTATACTGCCACACGGCACAATCTACGCATTTCACTCCCTCTCCCTTCGAGGGTGCCGCAAAAACGGTGGCGTCAGCTGCCAGTCTGTGAAGTTTAAACCACAGAGAACGCAGAGAATCGGCCGCTTCCTTTCTCCGTGTTCTCTGCGTTCTCTGTGGTTCGAAATGACTTTTGCGACACCCTCCCTTCGGGAGAGAGCCTGCCCCGAGCGCAGCGAGGGGGCTTGGGGTGAGGGGGAAATTCAAAAGCTCGGATTGTACCGTGTGGCGGTATACCTGACGCCGGGCAAAGAGCTGAGATTGACGGTGATCCACTCCGTTGGCTGGCCGCCTGGGTGGAGCACCACCCCGAACACCTGCGGCTCTCTGCTCTCTGATCGGGGCTCGAGAAGAAGACCCACACGGAACCATCGTCCGCGGCATCGACCACCACTCCTGCGCCGAGCTCGGGATGTACGACCCGCCGGCCAGGTCGATAATGGACCGTCGTCGTCGAATGCCACCCGGCAGCGGGTCGAGCCCGTGCATCGCATCCCTGTCTATCGCATCCCTGTCTATCGCATCAAGTAACACCCGATTGATCCTACTCCTTACTTCCGGTGACGTAGCATCGCCTCGGTTCGTTGTTATGTGTGTTTTTTTCTGGAAAAATATTTAACGCCTTCCAGTGACTCAAAATCCGCATCCTGTGTCCAGATCAAAGCATTATATGTTTTTGCAGTTGCGTAAATTATGCTATCCGCTAACGGCAGCTTATATTCTATTCCATAGTGAGCTGAATTGACGGCCAATGTACTATCTAATGGTACAATCTTGCCTTGTTCCATATGAGCTATACACTCCAACGCCATATCTTCACCGCGTTGGCGTAGGATACACTTGAAAACCTCGGTGATAGTAATGCTTGGAACTATTAGTTTATGGATGTCTTCAATGGGGTGTGAAAACACTGCCGCATTATCATCACCCGCAAAATAGGACAACCACCCGGAGGAATCAACGACATTCATATGCGATCATCATCTCGCTGCACTTCGGTGTCAATTCCCTTCAGAAGGCCCCTCATTTTCTCCATTGGCTTGATAGGAATCATCTCTATACGGTTACGATAGGTTAGCATTTGCATTTTCTGCCCGGACACTATTCCCATTGAGTCCCTGATATTTTTTGGGATAACTACTTGAAATTTAGGGGAAACTGTCACTGCTCTCATGTTCACTCCTCATCGATGCATGATTGATATTACACTAGCGGCATCGATGCATCATGTCAAACACACGGGCACCTTGAAAAAAGCTGGCTGGGTTAACTATATCCTGGTTCCGTGAACTAAATGAACCGTTTATAGGATAATCCCTTTATAAAACAACAGGATAATGGAAAAATTCATTCATTTTTGGACTCACCCAACAGGTGAAATAGCTAATCTTTGAAAATCAAAGTAAAATCATAGAGTTAACCGAAATCCTGGATTTTATCTCACGGATTCACGTATATGCCTTTTGGGGAATATGTTGATTGAGACATTATCTTTTTCCAAGTGCCTCCATATGCATGAGATTTGTTTGAAACTCTTTCTGCACCGCTATAATACCGAA
>NZ_FLUY01001041.1 GCF_900092655.1 Candidatus Thiosymbion oneisti | reverse complement strand
GTGGTTAATATATGAGTGAAATCTTAGCCAACAGCTGGCAACAGTTCGGTATTATAGCGGTGCAGAAAGAGTTTCAAACAAATCTCATGCATATGGAGGCACTTGGAAAAAGATAATGTCT
>NZ_FLUY01001039.1 GCF_900092655.1 Candidatus Thiosymbion oneisti | reverse complement strand
GCTCGTTCCCACGCTGGAGCGTCACTGCCATTAAGTTAAGGAAAAGCGCAAAAATATGCCGCATACTTCACGTTTTTTCG
>NZ_FLUY01000946.1 GCF_900092655.1 Candidatus Thiosymbion oneisti | reverse complement strand
CAGGCTGAGTGTTCTCGTTCCCAGGCGCTGCGTGGGAACCAGAGACCGGGAGCGGGGCTTTTGCGACACCCTCCCCAAGGATGGGACAGGCAACGAACCGCATCTTTGGGATGGCGGGCGTGTCAATCACCGGCAGTGAAGGGTAGGCTGTACCCACCAACAATGTACCCGGCTTCAAAAGCCGCGTTTTCCTATAGGAAAACCACCACCCGTTCCCATGCTCCAGGTTGTAATTAGATATGACAAAGTAGGATTACAATGAGAGAAGATACGAGCAAAGATCCTCGGAGCGCAACCGGGCGGACCCGAGGCACCCTGGCCCGCTGGCTGGGGCCTTTGCTGATCACGGCAATAGCGATAGCCGTGCCGCCTGCCTTCGCGGTCAATCACTACATCGTACTGTTCGATGGCAGCGGATCGGTCAAAGACCAGCACAAGAAGCGCGACAACCTGTGGCAGGGCCAAACCGGCGACAACCGAGCCATGGCGCGTATCGTCCGGAAATTCGTCGACAAGGCCATCGGTGAGATGCCGCCGCAATTTCCTCCTTTCGATCCGGACGTCGGCGACATCCTCTCCTTCCTGATCTTCCATACTGATCTGTATAACCCCTCCTATCGGCCGGAGCGGCTGTTCCTGACCAACGAGTCATTGTTGGAAGTACCGAGCCTGCCGGAGGAATCGGACTATCTCAGCTTCGACGCGTCGGCCCGCACCGGTGTTGCCGGCGCCAAAATCGAGCTGAAGGATGTCTTCGGCGGCCATTCCCCACTGATCGCCGCTACCGGGGCCTGCCTGCCGTTTCTCGCCGATGCCTTCCACCATGCGGGCAGGCCCTACGGCGTCGCTACCGAGCCGGTGGACAATACCTACATCATCAGGATTACCGACGGCGACTACAATACCAAGGCCAATGGTGCGGACGAGTACAATGTGATCCAGCGCACGGCGAAGCAAAAACGTAAAAATAAACCGGCCGACACCGAAGACGACGGCTATCGCGCCCACCGGGAACTGACCCGACAGGTCAACAGCCTATTCGATATCGGCACGCAGAGTGTCGATTGTGTCTTTCCGACCCATAACAAACCCGATCGGTTCGATCGCAAATTCGATTGCAGCGAGGGGGCCTATGATAGGGTCAAAGGTTGGGGCGAGGGTTTTCTGATCTCCTACCTTTCTGTCACACCGAAGATTACCGCGGTCGGCCCCGCCCGCACGGAAAAGACCCGGCTGGAGTTGGACACCGTCTACAAGCTCGCGGACGCGTCTGGTCAAGGTGCGATCCGTCTGATCGCTACCAACGCGATCTTTGCCAACCGCTTCGAAGACCCCGCCGGCCGCTACCGCCTGGTCCCGGAAGACCTGGAATGGAGCAGTAATGACGGGTCCGAGTGGCAATACTGCAACCCACCGGACCCGGACACCGGGACTGTAGCATGCAATGGCGGCGGTCCCGCCATCGATTTTCCCGAGGGCGAGGAACCCAAGACCCTGACCTATCGGGCCCGCTACCTGATGGATTTCTTAGAAACGGATGATCAATCCCCGCTCTATCCCTATGCGCGGCGCCTGAACTGGACAGAGCTCCCGGCCGTTGACCTGAAGGTCGCACCCATCGAGGAGACCCTCTACGACCTCCCCCGGGATCCCGAGTTCATAACCCTCTCCTGGCTCGATCCCAGACGCCTGCTCCCAACCAGCCAGGAGCACAGGATCGATGCCGACACGCTCAAGCGCCTGGCACCGGAATGGGCCGATGAGCTCGCGACCCTCGCCGAAGCGTGGC
This sequence comes from Candidatus Thiosymbion oneisti, assembly GCF_900092655.1. Classification (GTDB taxonomy): domain Bacteria; phylum Pseudomonadota; class Gammaproteobacteria; order Chromatiales; family Chromatiaceae; genus Thiosymbion; species Thiosymbion oneisti. The sequence continues at coordinate 21,829 of NZ_FLUY01000946.1, read as the reverse complement.
AGACCAAACCGGGGGTGGTGACACCCAGGATGCTGGCCCGGGTTTCCCAAAACAAGAAGGCCCGTCTCGATTTTGCATCCCGACTCTTCTATTTTCTGCTCTTTGCCATTCCGGCGGGGTTGTGGTTCGCTTGGCCCCGCCGCAAGCTGGCGGCCTCGGTCACGCCCTTGGCCGCAGAGGGACTGCTCATCGATTTCAACGACCGGACCCACGAACGACCGGAGCTGGTGGCGCTGGTACATATCCGCAACACGCGCCACAACCCGAGCTTTACGGCCGGCTTTTCCCATATCGGGGCGACCCTGCGCAGACAGCTATTGCAACCCATTGCCGGGGCGGATAGCGACGCCCCGACCCTGGAGGACCGCACCAACGGCGCTGCTCCCCTGGCCCTGGGGGCCCCCAAGCACAGCCGCTATGAGGAACGGCGTGTGGCATCCGGCAAAGAATTGCCACTGTTCTTCGATGCGCGCGAGCTCCGCGACCTGAACCAGATCGCAGGCCCCACTAACGCCCAGTTCGAGATCCCGGCAGAGATCGAGATAGACGCTGGCCGGGTCGGCAACGAGGTCCTGACCCAGCAGTTCATGGTCACGGTCGTCCCGGAGCTCGGCGAGCTACGGATGGACCCCGACGGTCTGGAGCTCGATCAAGAAGGTCACCGTTGCCGCCGGATCGAATATCAGGCGGGCGCAACCGAGGTAGATCTCTGTACCTACCGATTGCGCAGCTCGGCCAGGCACAGCTATAGCCTTCCCGTCAGGGGCGAGCTCAAGCTCCAGGTCCATGATTTGGCCAATAATCGGCCCGTCACTGGGACCATACAGCTGATCGGTGATGACCGCCCGGGTGATCGGATCGCATTCGACCTGCGCCAGGGCGAAACCTTGGACGCAAGGGTCGTCGTGGATTTCACCCAGCTCCGCAACCCGATCGAACGCGACGACTATCGCGTCGTCCTCTTGCGACGGGACGGCAACGGTACCCCAGAGTCGGCCGAGGAGGCACCGGACAGGTCTTGGATGTCTGCCAAGGAATGGCGCTTGGTCGTCAAGCGCTCGACGAAGCTGACCGATGTCTCGGTGGTGGTGCTCGCGAACGAGCGGCGGCGTTCCGAGGCACTGAATGCGGCCCGGCCAGAGTTGAACGCCCCCTTCGAGATAGGTACCCAGGCCGAGCCGAGACTCGTTATGCCCGATGCCCAGCCGGCTATGAACAAGACCAAGCTGTTCGGCGTCCGGCTCGCCAATGCCTGCCGCAGTGGTCATGGACATGCCGAATGGCGGGCCCGGATCGGGATAAAGAGACGCGACGGCGTGCAATTCCCGGACAATGCCCTGCACTTGCTGGATGCCCGTGGCCGACCGGTAGCCCAGGGTACCCTGTACGACAGTCCGGAAATCGATCAGCGCGAAATAGATCTGACCGCATCCCTCGACCTGGGCGAGGTACAGTTCCTCCGGCGTGACCACCACATCGAGGTCGGCCTGGAGATAAGCTGGACGGTCTACAAGAAAGAGCCACGGGATCCCGATCGGGCAGAGCGGTTCGAGAACAGCGCCCGGGTCATTTGCCATCTGCGCCACGAGCCGCCGCCGCATGTGCTCGCCATCGACTTCGGCACCTCGGCCATGGCCATTGCCCATGCCGTGGGTCCACGCGCTATCGAGCTCCTGCGTCTGCCGCAACGGCTGACCGAGATCGAGCAGGCCACCGGGAACGACCGTCGCTGGGACGATCCGGACAAGCGCAATCCCTATTTCCTGGCCTCTGAGTTCAACGTCTGCCTCGAGGACGAGAAGCTGGCCCGGACTCGCCCCGATGACCCGGGGTTTCTGGATCTGCCGCTCCTGCTGGTGGCCGTCCACGAACATGCGGACAAGTGCTTTTCGTCATTGAAGGCCTTGATCTCGGCCGGATTCACCGAGCTGCCCCTGGATACACTAAAATATCCCTACCTCAACCAACAGGGAAAGCCAGAGAGCCACAACCCCCCCCCCTTGGATGAGGTCATCGCCGGGGCCTACAAAGGGGTTATTCGAAACTTCGTGGAGCCGATCCTGGACAAGCCCAACAAGGGCTATTCCCACGTCTACATCACCCACCCGAACACCTACACCCAAAACCACGTGCGGCAGTTACGGCGGATAGTCGAGCAGATCTTCACTGGTGTCGCCAAGGATCAGAATATCGTCTACCCGGACAATATTCACTTCGTCAGCGAGTCCGACGCGGTGGCTTATTACTACTTGATCCATGCCCCCGCACTGCGCGTGCCCGATACAGTGGTGCCGGAGCGCGAGCGCATCCTGGTCTATGATATCGGCGCCGGGACTCTGGATCTGAGCTATCTGGAGGTAGACTGGATCCCGGACGCTGGCGGTGGCTACACACCGCAGCGCATCCGTGTGGTTCGTCGCGGCGGTGTTACCAAGGCCGGAGATCTGCTCGACGAGTGCATTGCCCGGGACCTGCACGCCTATCTCGATTCGGAACTCGACAGAACGCGCTACCTGACGCCGATCGTCGCCGCAACCGAGGGCGAAGCGATGAGCGAAGCGGAAAGGCGTCGCATGGACGGGTTACGCCAGCAGATCCATCGGCTCAAGGTCCAACTCAGTACTGGTCAGGACCGTCCGAGCCTGGAGCTCTCGACCACCGGGGCCGCTGTCGCTCGCTTGGTCGCAACCAAGGCCGACGAAACACCCGGCCTCTACAAGGGTTGCTCGGAGCTGCGCGCGACTGAGGCCGGCCAAGTGTTCTGGGAGCCGGGACGTGAGCGGATCCTGAAGGGTGACTTCGTGCGCGCCTTTATCGATCAGGTTACAGGCGTCGAGGTGCAACGGTTCTTCGGCCGCGAGATACCGAAGCTGGATACTGTGATCCTGTCCGGACGCACCTCCCTGTGGCCCGGTTTCCAAGACCGGTTGCGCGAGACCCTGGGCGCTGTGGATAACTGGATCGACTTCGAAGGCGAGGCGGATGCCCTGAAACGGGCCGTGGTCCTGGGCGTTATCGAACGGGAATTCCGGTGGCGAAACATCGAGATCGAGCCGCCCAAGGTCGTCGGCGACTTCGGCGTTCTATACGAGCCCCAAGCGGGAAGGCCATCGGAATTCGTTCCCTACTCCAAGAGTGGAGACAGGCGCGAATTCTATCTCCAACATACCGCCGAAGTCCAGATTGGCCTGCGCACCAATAACGGCTTCCATCCCTGCTACGAATTTCCACCGTACCATTACTATGGCAAGGATACCAAATTGACCATCCAGCTCGATTTCGACGAAACCGGCTATCTCAGGGCCAAGGTCACCAACACCCAAGGCGACAGCCATCCGTTCAGCGAAATCACCAACATTTCGACACTGTCTTACCGCCGGCGTCCCTGGCCCTTGGGTGCCGCTAAGCTGCATGCCATGTCACCGAAGCAATTGTTGGGTACCGGTGAGGAGGATTGGCGATGATCTATCGGCTCCTTCTTTCAGTCTTCATTACCCTGCTCGTTGTTTTTGAAGCATCGGCGTTACCTGCTGTGATCCATATCGAGAAATCGGGTATCCAGATTGGAAAATCGACATACACCATTCATTACTACTCGGTCGACAAGCAGTCGAACGCTACAGAGCTAGAGAAGAAAGAAGACGAACAAGTAACAATTTATCCTGATGATACTTTATTGTTCGCCCAGATAAACAAATCCCCATACGGTTGGGGAATGGGCGTCAACGCTGATATCGACGGTAGTCAATATTGCTCCTTATATTCCAGTGTAGAAGATGAAGGCCTTGCCTACATTCATCTACTCAAAAAATCAGGAATAGAGAACAGTAACTTTTTCTTGTTCCGAATCAACCAGAATTGGGGAAGAGATCCTAGTGAAGCCCTGGATGAATTGCGCGAGCGTGGTTTTGAAACTAAAGAGGGTGACTGGGATTGGAAAACGGATTTTGACGGTAGCTCCGCACTGCTACAAACGGTATTTCCGAACTGTCAACCTGTTTCATGGGAGGAGTTTTCATCCAAAATAGAGAACCGGAAGCCGCCTTCCGCGACTGAGCCTTCATCCCCTGAACAGATGCCTACGGAACCTACGCTGGAAGACGATGAAAAAAGCATAACCGAGCCGACCGACCAGTTGAATGCATTGGAGAAGGAGAATGAGGAACTGAAACACGAACGAGACGCGGCTGAACAAGCAGCTGAGAGACATAGGGCAAGTTCAGAACAGACAAGGGTCCGTCTCACCGAGGTAAAAGAGAAGATTAACTCCCTCGAAAAAGAGCTGAAGGAGGCCCGCGAGGCGAAGCCCGTGTTTCCACTGGAGAAATGGCTTCTCCCGGCATTTTTTCTGCTGTTCGTCGCCCTAATAGGGCTGTACGTGTTTCAATTATGGTCTTTGAAAAGACAAAGGAAACTAATCGAACAGTCTGGTAGAGCAAAGCAGAACATTATCGACACCATTCACTTAACCCGACCCAAGCAGACGCGCGAGTTGCAAACATCGACATCTCCACCGTTCCTGCGGGAGTGGCTGGACCTGTTCGAGCAATCCCGAGCTACTGCGCGGGACCTGATCGATAAAAGCGCGCACTACCAACGACTATTCGATGTCGTGGCGCGCTCAAGGGACCAAGCCCCGACGGCGGACGGACGACCGGATCGGGATGACGAATCGGTGCCCTCGATGCGCGATGGCCAGTCGCCACCGGCACAGGAAAAATTGCTGAATGCACTGCTGTCACAGCCGCAGGAGCGTTACGACCAAATGCCGTCGGACCAAGCGATGATTCGCCAGATCCGAGACAGTCTCAACACGGTCCCTGTGCTCTCCGGATTGGCCCTTGACCTCGGAGACTGTCTGGCGCAGACGGAAAGCAAACTCCGGCAGAATGACGAGCATGCGCAAAGACGCATCCAAGCCTTTGAGAAGGAAAAGAGCGATCTGCAAGAGGAGATGAATAGGTTGGAAGCCGAGAAGACTCGGCAACAGAAACGTGGCAACAACTACAAGAGGCATTTACTTGAGGATCTGAAAGCGGTTGGTTATTTTGACACGGACATAGCTCATGGAACCAAAGATCTACATACACTGCTCAGGGCCAGGAGGGTGGCAATGTCCGATGCCCGACAAAGGTCCGAGCTGCAAGGCTATGTGCGTGATCTGATCGCCCTGCGGGACTATCTGCGCAACCCCGGAATCCAGGGGCTGCCCTACTTCAAGGCCTGTGGATTGCAGTTGGTACTAGAGGGACTGGAGGAAAAGAAATCCTTCGAGAGCTTGTACCAGAGCGACACACCTCAGAAGGCCCTGGAGGGCCAATGGAACGGGTTCTTACAATACCTCTATCGTTCTGTACTGCTGTTGGACACCTACTGGCGAGACGAGGCCAAACCCATCCTGCCCCGCCTGAACCAGACCAAGGCTACTGCAGAGATCGTGCTGCGTGAATACGGGATCCGTCCCCATCGCCTCGAGCTGCCGGTGGATCAGGAATGGGTCGAACAGCGCAGTGCTCGGGTAAAGGAGACCCAGGAGCAAGGGGTGGAAAAGGCCCTGGAGGAGAGTGAACCATTCCGCAACCGCATCAAACCCGAGGCCGATCAGAGGACCATTTTCTGCGATATCGCGACCTGGGGCTACGACCTGTCCGATCAGAACACCCTAGGTCAACCGAGCCAACTGGTCGCCAAGAGGCCGCACGCCACTTGGCCCTAATCCGGTAGCCGCTAGAGGATGCGCAGTGTAACAATGAGGATATCTGGAGATGACTACCCTGAAGCAAGTCCAAGTGCTAGGGTTAAAGAGGGGACAAAAAATCCTGCGTTATGAACGGGAAGGGTCCGCTGCAGTCGGTAGGCCACGGGAGTGAGGAGAAAAGGGCAATGAAATTGTTGCTGGCGAGGCGATTGGGGCTTTCTGATTTCGATTTCGCAGTAGGCTTTATGCGCCTGGTCTTTGCCGTAGCCATTCTCGGCAGTAGTGCGGCTCAAGGCAAAAATACGGTTGCCCTCGATGCCCGTTTGATGCGTATGGATGCCTATGAGCACTGGAGCGACTATAGAGCACCGAGTGACGCCGCCGGCAAACTCGAATCGACGCTCCAATCACAAGGCTTTAAGCTGAAGCAGGTCATCAGCCCGAAACTAGACCAGATGGTGCCGACCGTCCAGTCCTGGCCTCAAGGGGTCGCCCGGAATAGCGAGGTCCTGGTGATATTCTCCGGTATCGTCGCGGCCATGGACGGTAAAAATTTCCTGTTGCCGCAGGACTTCAACCCGCGTGACCGCAGCGAATCGATCGACCGACGCGGGTTCTCGCTTGCGCGGATGGTCAATCTTCTCGCTCGCCGCCGTCCCACCCGGCTGGTGGTGATCGTGGATGGCTGTCGGGGTATCCAGGTGCAGACTCGCACCTCCGGGGGCACAGTGGCTGCGGGTGTCGATCCCGGTCAAGATTTCTCGGCTGCTGCGGAGTTGACCGCCTTGTCGATCATCTTTGCAGATAGCCGGATTTGCCGCGGCGGTGTCGCGGACAAGGGTAAGGATCTGCTGTCCGCAGTTACCAGGGAGATCACACAGACCAATGGGAACCTGGACACCCTTGCCGAGCGGTTGGAATTGGAGCTAAGCAATCGCGATGGTGTCACGCCACCCGATGCCGGCCAGTCGCAACCAACCGGGGGAGTTGTTGTTCCGACACCTCCCAGGATAGAACAACCCGTTACTGACCCTATCGGAACCAAAGCCATTGGTCCCCCCTCACCCCAGCCCTCTCCCCAACCCCTCTCCCCAGGGGGAGAGGGGCTTTTACGACACCCTCCCCCAAGGGGGCGAGGGAGCGAACCTGGTATTACTACCAATTCTCTCAGCAACAACCTTGGAGAACCGGCTGTCGTAAAGGAATCCAAGGTGGCCACGGGGGAAGAAACTGGGCCAAGCTTGCCGGGGCCTCAGCCTCCTACCCGCGAAGGCGATGATACATCACCCCCGGCAGCACCCATAGCCGGACCGCCGGAATTGCCCCCTGATGATAGCCGCCCATCCGCTCAGGAACCGGAAATCGCACCATCGGAACCAGAGGCATCCCTGGGACTGACCAGACAGCAGCGGTGTGACGCCCAACTCGCCTTAAAGGCGTTGGGCTTCGATCCGAAGGGAGTCGATGGGACCTTTGGGAAAAATACGCGAGCCGCCATCGCTCGTTTTCAGAAAGCTCACGGATTCGACCAGACAGGATATCTTTCCGGGCAACAAAGGGATTTGCTGTTGGAGCTTGCCAAAGAACCGCTGGCGCGACTGGCACTGAAACCCGATTGTCCGAGATCTCGCAAACCCCGTGCACATACGAAACAACAAAATAAACAACTGGCTCCGAAAAAGACCCGGAAGCCCACGAAAAAGTACCGTCCGCGCCCGAAAAAACCCCGTCCACGTTCGAAACCAAAACGACCTGAACCCGAATGGGGCAGATTCTGGGGCAGTTAGCGTATTGCCGGAGAGTAACCTTGGACACGGTGCCCGATAGACTCTGCCCTGCGCGAACACCCTTCATAGAGAGGAAATATGATGAACTTTAAGGCCGCCTCCGCTGCTATTCTGATCGCCTCCACACTCTTGCTGCATGCCTGCACACTGCCTGTACTGAGTGTACTGCCTGCATGGGTCGTTAAGGACAATGACTTTCGAGGGGATTTCCTGGTGGATCACCATAGACATAAATTCGACAGCGGTACTGCCCGGATTTTTCTGCCACGGGATAATCTGCCACGGGATAAATGGACGCTGATTGGTAAGGACGATGTTGGTATCAAGGGAATGTGGCTAAAGCAAACCTTGGTAAGTTTACATTTCCGTCGCGGCGCATTGGCAAAATTCCGTACCAATGAATTCTCTCATAAGGAAGTAGCGGGCCTTGTGTATTTTTTAGACATGTCTGTTACCGGATCGCCTGCCGAAGATAGAGAAAAGACCCGGCAACCTGCCTTCGCTGATACGTGTAGTGGTAACTATCGTTCCCAGGGAGACTACTTCCTTGCCCCGTTATCTAAAAGGCTGGGTGTCACAGGTTGCTGGTTCATTTCTTCGGTGGATTTTACAGAGGATGGGGTCAGCTTTGCGGGTCTTGATCAGGCAATTAATGAACCGCTAGAAGACGAGCTCGGGATCCAAAGATCATCTAAGATGCAACGGCAGATGGAGAAGTATGTTACCGACCGCAATATAAGGGTTCCGGCCACCATGATTGTAATTGGATTTTTAGGCGACACTGACACGCGCTCTTTAATGGCACTCTATTTTTTCAACCCTGCTTTGGATGGGGTAGCGCGAGGCCGAGGCGGTGTATCCGATTGGCATGTGCACAATATCAGGCGGTCTCCGAAGAGGCGTGCCTATCTCAAGAAGCTCAGAACCTGGGGAACCAAGTGGCAACACCGTTTCGTCAGGGGATTGCTGATTCCGACGGCTGACAACAATCGATAGCCTACTTTTGCACTTCAGTGTTTCGTTTGGTGGCAAGCCGACGATGCCGAGGGTTCCGGATGTCTGAACGCAGGTCGTCGCGCCCTGTGAGTCGGTTTCTCGGCTCCCGTCGTCACCATGCTATGCCGATTATCGGCGTGAATGGACCCACCAAGAGCCGAATAAGGTTCCTAGGTTGGGCAAAGCCGCAGGGACGCGGCGTGCCCAACGAAATGCGTGCTGGGCACGCCGTGCCGTCCCTGGTGCGCTTTTGCCCAATCTACCCGACTCGCCTCCAGGCAAGATTGTGTTTCTTAAGAGCCGATACCGATAGCCAGGTTGCCTATATGGCCCGGTTAAGCAGGTTACAACTCACCATGCATGCAGATACGAAATCCGATGTTCGGATCTCGGCAGTTCGGCGGACGATGGTCGAGCAGTGCCTGGATGTCGCGAGGATTCCCTTCGCTTTCGGCAATACCACCGAGAATATGACGGTCATCACCGCCCTCTAGACTGTCTTGGGGGCCGCCCGGTTGATAGCTACCGTCGAGTGGGGCTATTCGCTTTGGATCCTGCTTGGTCAGAATCCACTCGAAACCAGTGCCGGTAAGATCGACAGAGATGGAAGGCTTAGACTGACCGTGCGCGGCCGCCGCATGATCGAGCGAGTCGGGTTCTGGCTCGTAGAGTCCCACTGCGCAGACGGAGGACACGTCCGCAGGGACCGCCTCTGGCCGCCACCCTGCTCCGCGATTGTTCCAACCCGCAAGCGCCTTTTCCCATTCAGCGAGGGTCGGCAACCTAAGCTTGCAGCCTCCGGTAGGCTTCCATTGCGCGGATAACCAACGACAGAAGGCAATGGCATCGAACCAGCCGATACCGGCGGCGCGGTGATTGGGGAGACGGTCGCCTATTCGAGCGGACCCGTTGGGCTCCATATCCTGCCCTGTTCGCCGATGGTGGTTAAGCCACCACCAGTTCTTAGCGGGTTCAGAAAAGTCCCAGTGTTCGGGGGGAACCGATCCCGCTTGGTCGAAGGCACCAGAACGCAGGAAGGTATCGTACTGGGCCCAGGTGATCGGGTAACGGGTGATCCATACGCGGCGTTCTATCGGGATCCAATCGAAATCTTGGATGTGCAGTGCAAAACCAGCCGTCTTCGTCGGTGTCCAGGCACGGGGAATGATGCCTGGCCGGATATCCAGGATATCCGCAATAACCGGATCGGTGCGAGTGTCGCCGGAACCTACACGCAGTTGCGTTAAGGTCGCACCGACTTGGGTACCCATCATGCCGGCGATCTCCCCGGCTTCCAGGCGTATGCGTCGGGGTACCTCAGGATCACAGACCATCTTTATGAAACCGTCACGGTAGGCCCCGGCTGCATTCCATAGCTTCGTCACCGTCTGCCTGCGGCCTAGAGTACTGTGATCCATGGCCTTGTGCAGATCCAACAGGGCCCAGCCCGCGGCGAGCATTGCCTGGTATTTGGACGTGCCTTCGATACGCTGCTTCTCGGTCTCTGCGTTTGCACCCACGTCGGGGTCTTCATCCAGCTCCAAGAGGCCCTGGACCAACTCCAGCGCGGCCGTCTCCGTCCGGACACGGGCAGTCCAGACCACCGCGAGTCTTGTTACCTCTCGCCAAGCAGCCGGATTGGTTCGGAGACGATCGGCAAGCCGTATTTGTTTGCCATGGGGGTCGACAATTCGGCAAGCGGCTAGAAACTCTTGGAACTGGCGGTGGATGTAGGCGTACATGGATCTGTTCGCCTCTTCATCGTGACCGCGTGGAAACCAGAGTGCGGTGCGATCCAAAATGAGTTGGACCGAGCTATTGATCTCTTTACCCTTGATCTCCGGGAGCCGTTCCATGATTGCCTCGATGAAGTCGGCGCGGGATATTTCGATGCCGTCTGTTTCGCCCCTACGCCTGCACTGAACAGTGAACGAGATTTCTTCGGCCAAGCGCCGAAGCTCGCTCTTGCCGGAGTGCTTTTCCGGCCTGAGCAGGTTGAGGATATGGTCGGGAATTTGACGCGCCGACGGTTCGTTATTGTTCCGATCGATGCACTGAAACCAGCGCTCGATCATGAGTTGGGTCGCTTCGTTCAGTAGATCGACGCGAATCCGCGGCAAGGCCGTGCGTTCCGGTTGCTGCCGTCGTTTGTGATGAACGCCAATCAGCAGGGTCAACAACAAGGGTCTGACTACCATATCGCGGCGGTCTTCATCCTCGTGTAGCGCCGCGATAAGGGCTTCTGACTGGGGCTTCGCCTCGGTTGGACAAAGAATCTGATGCCACCTGCGGACCAATAAGCCGACCTGCCCGCTGTCAGCGGACGCGTGGGGAAAACTCAACGGCAGCAGGCGCCACAGAGCAAAACCTTCCAAGCCGTCGGGGGAGTCATATGGTCGAGCCGTAACCAATAGGGCACACTGGGATCCAAGGGTCTCTGCGGTCTCCATAATGGTACGGCAGATCAGGCCGCGGTCATCGGCATTGAGTACCTCATCGAGGCCGTCGAAAATCACCATTCCGTAGCGTCGGAGTTCCTCTAGCAACGGCTTGTAAAGTGACTTGCACTGTTCCTCATTCCAGTCGGGCATGGTCGTACCGATGGCGTCGACCACTGCCGATTCCAGGAGTTGCCTGGACTCGCGCTTGAGGCCTGGCCGCAGGTCTGACCGGATGAATCGGCGCATAGTGCTGAGGTTCAGGCGTACGATAACGCGCTTTTGAAGGCTATGGGGCCACTCCAAATTCGGGTCGGCATCCGGCAGATGGCGACTGCCCCAAACCAGAAAGGTAGAAAGCGCGGACTTGCCGCTTCCCGCCTCGCCGAGCAGCACCGCACGCATGCCCTGGGGATGGTCGTCGTGGCCACTGATTGCTTCGTCGATGGCCCGCAGTACCGGCCGACCCTCGGCACGCTCCTTGCCCAACCGGTGGAAGTGCTCGGTGAGGATATCCTGGGCGCTAAGCCGTTCGACATCCAGCGGGACATAGACGGTGGGCAGTTTGGCGGCGGTACTGCCGAGTGACCGGTCACCAAAGATATCCTCCAACGGCAGGTCGAGAGATTGCTCGGCGGCCTGGTCCAGATAGTGATGCACATTGGCCGACGGGTGTTGTTGTGACTCCGAGTGCTGCATGAGTTGCAAAATGACTGGGATCGCGGCGATACCCGCAAAAACGGTGGATAATATCGCGGCTAGCGTTTCGTCGTTGATCCAGAGGAGCAGAGCCAACAAGACCAGGAATATGCTAAGTACTAGGAGGGGCTTGTTGACGAGGAGGAAGTTACGGATGCTCAGGGTCGGGGCCATGGCCGATGCTCCTTAGAGGCTGTCTAAAAACCAACTAACCGGTAGGGTGGGCTGTGCCCACCAAATACTACGTCTGACCGGTGGGCATAGCCCACCCTACGGGTACGGTTCCATAAAAATCAATGACTTAGTTTTTAGACAGCCTCTTAGGGGACGAGCTTGTGAGTTTGGTCAAGGTGTCCTAACCTTGCCGTTGTTCGGTTAGTATCGACCACTCGATCCAGGGCATGCAACGATAAGGTGCAGCCTGCTCCTCAGCAGTTACTGAAGCAAGGAAGCGGCGTGATGCTCCGGACGGAATCCATCGACCCGTGAAATTGGTTGCGCTCAACCGGGGATCTTAAGTCGGGAAATATATTCCTGGATGCTGTTTGGCATGGGGGAACTCCAAAAGCCGTTTCTTGCCTGCTACTTTCCCCCATCTGTCTTTACGATACAACTCCATACGCGCTCGCTCTGCAACGACCACAGCGGGATAAGCAACAGCCGAGCGTCTTGGGTTACACTTCCACGATGGCAAAGACCAAGCAACCCAAGCACGGCGGCGCTACCATCGCGCTCAACAAGAAGGCGGGCCACGACTATCACATCGAGCAACGCTATGAGACCGGTCTCGCCCTCGAGGGCTGGGAGGTCAAGAGCCTGCGCGCCGGTCGCGTCCAGCTCAAAGAAGGCTATGTCAAGCTCCTGCACGGTGAGGCATTCCTGATCGGTGCCCACGTCTCGCCGTTGCCCGCGGCCTCGACCCACGTCACGCCCGATCCCACGCGCACCCGCAAGCTGCTGCTCAAGCGTGCCGAGATCAATCGCTTGATCGGGCTGACCGAGCGTGCCGGCTATACCCTGGTCCCCACCGCCATGTACTGGAAACGCGGCCGAGCCAAATTGGAAATCGGGTTGGCCAAGGGCAAAAAACTCCACGACAAGCGGGCGACGGAAAAAGACCGGGATTGGCAGCGGGAAAAGGAACGCCTGTTCAAGCACCACTAGGGGGCGTTCTCAATTGAGCTGAATCCTCATGAAAATCAAGCACATCAGGCCCATGCAGCAGCCGCTACGAGTCTCCGAGACACTCCGCGGCGCGGAGCTTCTGCGTTCCTACGCGGCGCGTGGGAACGAGAGAAAATCTGTTAATTGAAAACGCCCCCTAGGGTAGTGGTAAATTCATAAGTGTTAACCTAGAGAGATTCATCTTTTTGATCCCCTCTCCCCAATCCTCTCCCAGAGGGAGAGGGGATATAGCGACCAGTGCCGTTGGTCATGTTACAACTTAGATATTAACCACTACCCACACCGGGAGCCCGCAATCGGGAGTCAGCGTAGATGTTCGGGTTCGGCAAGAAAAAGCAGGAACGCGCTTCCCGGGGCGAAGAGCAGCCCAAGGAACGCCGCCAGCGCCTTATAGCGCGTCTGAAGGACGGCCTGGCGACGACGCGGGCGGTGCTCAACACGAATATCGGCGACCTGATCCGCGGCCGTAAGCGCATCGATGAGGATCTGCTCGAGGAATTGGAGGTCCAGCTCCTGACCGCGGACGTGGGGGTCGATACGACCAGCCGCATCATCGGCCATATTACGGAGCGGGTGAAACGGCGCGAGCTGGCGGACCCGGCGGTTTTGATCGATGCCCTGCGGAGCGAGCTCGAGATCATCCTGCGCCGCTGCGATGCCTCGGTGCGTCAATCCTCCGCTGGCCGGCCTCAGGTCATACTGGTGGTGGGGGTGAACGGGGTTGGCAAGACCACGACCATCGGCAAGCTGACCAAGCGGCTCCAAGCGGAAGGCAACGATATCATGCTGGCGGCCGGTGATACCTTCCGGGCCGCCGCCGTGGAGCAGCTCCAAGCCTGGGGGGAACGCAATGGGGTACCGGTTATCGCCCAGCACCAGGGAGCGGACTCGGCCTCGGTGATCTATGATGCCCTGCAGGCGGCCACTGTGCGCCGGATGGACGTGCTCATTGCGGACACGGCGGGCAGACTGCACACCAAGCACAACCTCATGGACGAGTTGGCGAAGATCGCCCGCGTGATGAAAAAGATCGACCCGGAGGCCCCCCATGAGGTGATGTTGGTGGTGGACGCGACTACGGGTCAGAATGCCCTCAACCAGGCGATTCAATTCGACCAGGCCGTAGGGCTAACGGGTATCACCCTCACCAAGCTCGATGGTACGGCCAAGGGTGGTATCCTGTTTGCGATCGCCGACCGACTGCGGGTACCCATTCGGTTCATCGGTGTCGGCGAGAAGATCGAGGATCTGCGTCACTTCGACGCCGCGGAGTTCCTCGACGCCCTGTTTGCAAGATAAACCGGAAGATCCAAGCGATTCCTCTTTATTCAGGCTTCAGTCTCCGACCATTCCAACATCGGCTTCAGGACGCGCAGGGCGGTTTGCTCGAATTCCTCACCGATGGGCTCGCGGCCGCGGAAGGCGATACGCACCGCAGCCTGGTCCCGCTCCGGTGCGGGGTTGTAGCGCCCGCACCAGGCGTGGTCGAAGCCGCTGCCGTATCCATGTTCCAACCAGGCCAAGCCGCTTTCGGGGAAGAAGGCGAGGGGCCTGCTGAGCCCTTGCCGGCGTAGCTCGAGCAGATCCGCGAGCAAAGCCCCCGCGTCGGCGACCGGCATCAGGCGCAAGATCCGGTCTTTGGCGACGAAGGTACTCGTCGGCTCGATCCCCTGTGGGACCAGCAGATTCAGCACCAAATGGCGCACCCAGGCCCGCAATCGGTCCTTGGCGTTGAGCTTGCCGAAGCGATAGTCGATGAGTCCCGTGGCGTGCAGATTCCCCAGCTGCCCCTGGAGGCGAAAGCCCACCAGGGATAGGTCCACCTCGATAGGCTCCGCCGCTGCCACCAGACAGCCCTGTAGCCGTTGGATGAAGGGCCCTGCCGCATCCGACAGCTCGTCGAAGAGCAGCTCGCCAGGCGCGCCGTGGGGCAGGATGCCCGCACCCCGTAGGCGGGCCAGGATCGAAGATGGCTCCCGCCCTTCCAAGAGGCCGTGCAGCAGCGCCTGGTCGAGTCGATAGCGTTCCAGCCCTGCCGCGTCGAAGGGTTCGGTATCCGGTAGGGCCTCGGCCTCCTCGGGTAGGCTCAGCCCGAGGCGTTCGGTGAGGAAGTACCGGGCCGGATTGCGCAGAAAGCGGATCAGGTCCTCGAGCTCGAGGGTCCTGAACGCCTCCCCCGGCTCCGGGAGCTCGGCGTCGCAGAAGGCTGGGATCTCCCCTTCGACCTGGGTCCGGGCCGCCTCCAGCCAGGTCTGTGCATAGCTGAACAGGCGTTCGTCGCCCGGATTGAAATAGCGGCGGCTGAAGGGCTGCAAGGGATGGCGCACGACCAACTGCTCGACCAGGTCCGCGCCGTCGGGGAGCCGATAGCCCCGGCGCAGATAATCGAGCAGCTCGTCGATCACCACGGAGGATACCTTGAGGCTGTTGTCGCGCTCGTCGTTTCCGACCCAGCTCAGATAGAAGACGTCTCGGGCCGAGAGCAGGGCCTCGAGGAACAGGTAGCGGTCATCCCGGCGGCGGGAGCGATCGCCGCGACGGGGGTGGCGGGCCATGAGGTCGAAGGACAGGGGCCGTTGAGTGCGCGGGAAATCGGTCCCATTCATGCCGATCAGGCAGACGACCCGGAACGGGATGCTGCGCATGGGCACCATGTTGCAGAAGTTGACCCGTCCGGTCAGGAAGCGGTGGGCGCCGCGGTTGTCGTCCATCAGATCCCGGACCAGGGCGCGTAACACATCCAATCCGACGGGCCGGTCGAACCCCACCGTCGCGGTCAGGATTGCCGCCTCGTCGAGCCCATCGCGCACCAGCTGCAACAGGGCCTCCTCCTCATCGTCGGGGGCGAAGCAGGCCGCCAGCAGCTCGTTCACGGCGGACCGCCAACCGGCCAGGCTCCGTGGGACCGCGAGGTGCCTGCGCCAGACGCCGAGGGTCTCGACCAGGGCCGCCAGCTGCCCGAGATCGGCCGCCTCGCTACCCTCCAGGTCCGGGTAGGGCAGCACCCCCGCGTAGGGCTCGTCATCCGCGTCCGGCGGCAGTGCATAACCGAGAAACAGGCGCCTCAGACCGAAGGCCCAGGTGTTGGCCGGCTCATCCGGCAGACCCAGATCGGCGCGCATGGCCCCGTCTTCACCCCAGCGCACCCCACTCTCCTGCACCCAGGTCCGGATCCGCTCTAGTCCCTGCTGGTCGAGATCGAAACGCCGGCGGAGTGCGGGGACCTCCAGCAGGGACAAGAGCTCGCCGGCCTCGAAGCGGCTGCTCGGCAGGGTGAGCAGGAACCGCAAGGCCTCCAATACCGGCCGCTCGCCGGCAATCCGCCGATCGGCAATGGACCAAGGGATGCGCATGGGTCCATCCGCAGCACCGAAAACCGCCTCCACGTAGGGGGCATAGCGGTCGATGTCCGGCGCCATGACGATGATGTCCCGCGGCTCCAGGCCGTCGATCACCTCGAACAGGTGCAGCAGGCGATCGTGCAGGACCTGGATCTCGCGCAGCGGACCATGGGTGCTGTGTAGCTGTATCGATCGCTCATCGCGGGCGATGACCTGTGGCTCCAATCCCTGCGGATCGATCAGCTCCAGCAGATCCCGTTGCACCCGTCGCAGCAGGCTGTCGCCGCGCGGGGACACGAAGCAGTCATGGTCCAGGCCACCGAGCTCGAGCAGCTGATCAAGAAATATCTGCCCCGCATGGCCGAGGGAGGCCAGCAGGGGATTGCCCAGGTCCAAGAGTCCGGTCGGGTCCGGCTGGCCCGCCCGCTGGGCCCGGGCCCGCCGACGTGCCTGGCCGCGCTCGTCTACCAGGTCGGACCAGTACTCACGGCAGGGGTTGAGGAAGAACAGGTGGACCGGAATCCAGCTCGCCAGGGCACCGAGCATGCGTACATGGACCGGGGCCAGTGCGCTCAACCCGAACAGACACACCCGCTTCGGCAATGCGCCGGTATCGGGTTCGCCCCGCGTCATCGCCGATTCCAGCTCGGCCAGCAGCTGCGCCCGATGGACCTGGTCACCATCGGCACCTAGGGCACGCCACAGCACGGCCTGCCAATGCCGGTCCGTGCCCTGCTCCCAACCCAGGACCAGATCCGGTCGAAAGACTAGATATTGATCAAACAGGTCCGCGATGCGTCGGGCAAGTTGATACAGCTTCAGCCCCGAAGTGTCATCGGCAAGATAGCGGGCGAGGGGGGCAAAGGCCGACCGGTCGAGCAGATCCGGTAGTTGTTTATACACCCGCCACAGTAGGGCACCCTTATCGAACCGGGTCGCATCCGGTGCATCGGGCAGCCAGACCTGCAATACCCGCCACAAGAAGCGCGCCGGCAGGGGAAAGTCCAGCTGGGCACTGATGCCGTTGTGCTGCGCCAGCTGTTGGGCGATCCAGCGGGCCATGCCCTGGTTCTGGACGACGATGGTTTCGGACTGGAAGGGATCGGCAAGCGGAGCCGCGGTGATCCGCGCCAGCTCCTCGACCAGCGCCTCCAGTCGATTGCTGTGGTAGATCTGGAGCATATCCCTTCAGAAGTTATCCCTTACAATAAAATGTTCATTGGTGTTGTTACGATAGGGTGCTCTGTGAGGCGCTCCTACCGTGACAAGCTTGCTTATTCTTTTCTTCTATCAAAACAGGAAAACCAATGCATAATTACAATCAAATTTCGTATCGCTCGTGCTAGGATCGGACGCTAGTTATCACGTTCAAGGTCCGTTGAAAAATGACGCGCGACGAAATCGCAGAAAGCATACGTGGCATGCGCAGATACAAACGCGAAGTCACTGCTTCCAAAGAAGCCGCTATCGATGCACTTAAAAGAGCCGGTATTCTCACCAAGACCGGCAGAGTCGCCAGTCCTTACAAGGATCTCCTATCCGGTAAAAAAGCCGGTCTTCTCACCAAAACGAGCAGAGCCGCTTAGTGTCAAGTAATTTCTCTCTCCCTTCTTTAATTGTATAAGACCAAGCCTACCATAGTCCTCGGGTTTCATGCTTGTACGGAATCCACCGCCCGCAAGCTGATATCCGATTCAGGTGGTTTCACACCGAGCGGAAATAGCTATGATTGGCTTGGGCACGGGATGTATTTTTGGGAGAACAGTTGGCATAGAGCCGTACAATTCGCGCATGATCGAGCAATCACACCACATGCCATCGTAGGGGCCGTACTTCACCTTGGTTATTGCTTGGATTTCACCGACAGCGAATCACTTTCATACCTTTCCTCCTCTTATTCCGCACTGAAAGACACCCTGGAAATCTTCGGAAAACCACTTCCGAGCAATAAGGCTGGTAGCGGTCTTTCATCTGATGATCTCTTGCTGAGAGATCTTGATTGCGCGGTAATCAACTTTCTCCATTCTCAACGTGAAAGAGAAAACCGGAAAAGTTTTGACTCCGTCAGGGGAGTTTTTTGGGAGGGAAATGACATCTATCCGGGAGCCGGATTCAAAGAAAAAAATCATATTCAAATCTGCATCCGCAATCCCAACTGCATCAAAGGTTTTTTTCATCCTCGCGAAGTAGACACTGCTTATGATGTGGTCTGAGCATCATAAGGAATCCCGAATGATTCGGCGCTGTTTGGAGGACCGGACTACCCATGGGCTAGGCTCCGTTTTAACCAGACAGCTTCTAACTCTGCTGAGAGAAAACCCACCCTAAAGTTATCTAGACCCGCCGCAAGGCCCCCGGGTCGGACCAGTCGGTCGGACCAGCCGGTCGGGTCAACCCAGGTTACGTGCCTGTAGGTAGGCCAGCTCGGAGATGCTGGTCCATTTTTTCGATTGCCGGAGGAATTTCCGGTAAGAGGTATACACCTTCCGCGAGAATGCGTCCTGCTCCGCGAGCTCGGAGACTACCTCTTTGGTAAGCCGGTGCAGCTTGGCAATGACATCGTCCGGATAGGGACGCATATCCACGCCGTGCTTTTCGAGCAGGACCTTTAGCGCGACCGGGTTACGGGCGGTGTACTCGGCTAACAAGTCCTGGTTCACTACCTTGCAGGCGTTGAGCACGATGGATTGCAGATCCGCGGGCAGGGCCTCGAAGGTGGTCTTGTTGATAATGGCCTCCAGGCTCGAGCCGGGCTCGTGGAAGCCGGGATAATAATAGTATTTGGCCGCCTTCTGGAGGCCGAAGGCCAGGTCGTTGTAGGGTCCTGCCCACTCGGTGGCGTCGATGGCACCGGACTGTAGGGAGACGAAGAGTTCACCCCCCGGCAGAATGACCGGCGTGCCTCCGGCGCGTTTGAGTACCTCGCCGCCGAGGCCCGGAATCCGCATTTTAAGTCCCGCAAGGTCCGCAACGCTCTTGATCTCCTTGTTGAACCAGCCCCCCATCTGGACCCCGGTGTTCCCGGCCGGCGCGGGAACCAGGCCGAAACCGGCGTAGAGCTCGGTCCAGAGTTCCAGACCGCCCCCATAGTAGAGCCAACCGTTCCGCTCCTGGGCCGTCATACCGAAGGGGACGGCGGTGAAAAACTGGGTAATCTCGTTCTTGCCTTTCCAATAGGAGGCTGAACTATGGCCCATCTCGGCCGTGCCCTGGGCAACGGCGTCGAAGACCTCGAATGGGGGTACCAGCTCTTCGGCCCCGTACACCTTCACCCGGATACGGCCTCCGCTCAGCTCGCCGATGAGTTCGGCGAGTCGGTTGGCGCCGGTGCCCATACCGGGGAAGTTCTTCGGCCAGGCGGTGACCATCTTCCATTTGTACTCGGTGCTGGCTCGGACGGTCTTGACACCGAAAGTAGCGGTGCCGAGCGCCAGGGAGGTGCCTCCAGCCTGCTTGAAGAAATCGCGACGTTGCATCTCCCGTCCTCGTTACATGGTGTTGGATATGAAAAAGCGCCTTCGGCGCCTTTTTTCATGCCACTCGGTATTTTGTCAATGCCAACCGAGGAGATTTGCAATGGACACTACGCCAAAAGCGTTTGAACGCGTATCAACGCCTGCGCCAAACTCGGCGACTGTTTCGCTGCCCGGTCACTGCGCCAGTGGGAATGAACAAAGCTACGGAGTCGGCTGTTGTATCCGAGTCCGACCGGTGAGGTGGACCCCTTCGGCGGTAGGATGTCCTGTTTCAATTCACGGTTTGAGGACTTGCGGACAAGTTTCAGCACAGCGGCCTTCGGATCAGATAGCTCATCCGGTGTAGTCGGCATGGCGGCGACTGAAACACCGATGAAACGGGCGAAGGCTATGCGGTCGGCCAGCACCCAGGATTCCGTTTCCCGCACCGCGATCCGAAACAAGAGCCGTGGGCTAGGGGGCGCTTGCAGCCAGTTGGCGATCATCCCAGGCGGGCAGTGTTTTTGGTCCAGGTCGGTGATCAGTAGGACCGGCATCACCTTTTCGGCGATGCGATTGAAATCGGCGATGCGACTTCTGAGATAGTCGAAACCTGCCTTACGGATGTGGACCTGAATGTCGCAGATGCCCACCTGGCGCAACAGGGTCTCGGCGACCGCTTCGCTGAGTGCGTCTTCTGTAGCAATTGCGAACACGGTCATTTGAACAGGCCGAGGTGTTCCGCCTCCTTGGGCCGCGCCTTCGGCAACAATACCTCGGAAGGCCGCAGACCTTCGTTTAACATCGCTAATTCCTGTTCGTTCGGACCACGGATCTCGGATCCATCATTCGTGGACAGAACCAAGAGTACCGAACGACCATCGATAGGATTGCCGAGGAGCGCCTCACTGTGGGTGGTGACGAGTACCTGTCGGCGATACTTCGCCTGGCGCTTGATCCGCTCGATCATTAACGGGATTTGGGAGACGATGGCGTCGTTGAGCGACAGCTCCGGTTCTTCCAGGAGGAGCATCGAATCGCCGGCCAGCATTGCCCAGAAGAGGGCAATCAAACGCAGTGTCCCATCGGAGAATTGATCCTCGCGGTGCCAAGCGCCCTGGGGTCGCCAGTGTTTATAGCGCGCTTCCAGGTGCGGTAGGCCCGTGACCTCATCGCGGATGAAGCGAAGCTCCTGGAACTGGGGAACGGCCTTTTCCAAGACCTGCCGAATTTTCTTCAATCGGGCATTGCGCGTGTTGGTTGGGGTGCGTGCCAATCCTTCCAGGAAGCCCTGCCCGAAGGGATCGGTTTCCAACCGGTTGCCGCCGATACGATCCGCGAATTTCAGCAGCTGGGGCACCAGATGCAGGTAGGTGGTCGAGGCAAAGAACTCCGCCAAGGCACGGAATCCGACATTGGCACCCACCTGCTCCAGGTGGGTTTGCGTCAGGCGTTCCTTGTCAGCGTCGTCTTCTTCATCAGGTCGCTTTAGTATGTACTCGCCGTTCAGATCGACTTTTTCCTCGGTCACCACAGGACGCTGACGTCCCGCACCCTCGCTCTTGAAACCCAGGGTGTAGTCCCAGTTTTCCTGCGATTCCCCGGCTCCGCTCACCACCCGCACCTGGATGCGGACCTCAGGATCACGGCGCGCTTGCAGGCAACGCAATTTCTTGAGGCCGCCGCGTTCCGCAACCGCCTTTGAGAGGCCACCGCCGGATGGGCTGGAGACCGTTCGAAGAAACCTGAAGACATCGAGAAAGTTCGACTTACCCGCGGCATTCGGGCCGATCACATAGGTCGACTCGGCCAGAGCCACCTCCATTTTGCGGAAGTTGAGCCAATTTTTCAGCTTGATGCGGGTAATCTGCATGCGGGTCCTCTTGCTTGCGCGGGCTTGCCGTAGAGGTTAATCCCAAAGGCATGGAGGAGATAGCGTTTTCGGAGAATCATTTCCGCCGAGCGGAAAATCGCTGGACAAATCGGATGCTCCCACAGTGCCGTGCGCAGGACTCTGCATTGATCCCTAGTACCTTATTTCAACTTATTCTGCTTGTTACCAGTTTCCAACCGAATCGCATGAACCGCAAAGACGGGAAGGGAATAAAGGACACCAAGTTGTTTGGTCGAGATGACAGGGATGGATTTTACTAGCCGCATCCCGCAGTCAACGCCAAATAACCCAGGATTGCACCCGAACAGGCACCGTGCCGAACGCGGCGTAACGCAA
>NZ_FLUY01001036.1 GCF_900092655.1 Candidatus Thiosymbion oneisti | reverse complement strand
GTCGAAGCGCCTGCCGCTACGGCATCTTCCAAACCAGGCAAGCGTCTCGATCTACCCCTGGCTGCGACGGCGGCCTGTATCGTCGTCATGCTCACA
>NZ_FLUY01001035.1 GCF_900092655.1 Candidatus Thiosymbion oneisti | reverse complement strand
GGCCTGTGCATCGAGCTTGGTCGCTACAGCCGTGTCGATATCGGCGTTTCCTGTCGCACCGATAGCGCCGCCCGCGGCCAGGCTGATATTGCCGCCCACGAGGTTCTCATTGCCCGCGCCTTCAACTGTAGTGTCGTAGTCATTGATCGCACCGCCTGCGGTGAGGACGATGGCATTGGCGCCGGCATCGACGCGGCCCAGTGCAACGCTGTCGGTCTCGGTAATGAAAATGCCGCTGGTAGTAACCCTGGGATCGGTGATTTCCGCGTCGATGCGATCCGCATTGGTATCGATATCGTTGCCCCTACCGATGGCATTACCCCCCATCAAGCTGATGTCGCCACCGACGAGGTTCTCGTTACCCGTACCTTCAGCCGCAGTGCTGTCGAAGATTGCACCGGCCGCATCAATGGTGATGGCGTTGGTTCCGGCTTCGATACGACTCAATTCGATATTGCCCGTCGCGGTGAGGTTGACATCCCCTCCGGCACTGTAGAGGGTGCCGTCAGCCATGCTAATGTCAGCACCCGCCGTGGCGGTGATGGTGCCGTCGGAGATGACGTCGCCATCGTCAGTGTGTTTGATGCCGGCGACGATGGCGGCACCTGCGAGATTGATATTACTTCCCCTAACGGCTGCGGCGACCAACAACTGCTGCCCCCCCGCATCCAGGTTCAGATCGCCGCCGGCCGTAACCGCTTGGCTGACCTGCACACCGGCCTTAGTGGTCACCTCGATAGCACCGGGTGCCGTGACCGGCGCTATGTTGCCCAACTGCACCCCATCGGTCTCATCGATGAAAATGCCGCCGGTCGTACCCGTGACCTTCGCGTCAATGCTGACCACCCTGGTGTCGATGGCGCCGGCTCCTGTTGCACCGATAGCACCGCCCGCGGTCAGGTCGATAGCGTCGCCAACGAGGTTTTCGTTACCCGCGCCTTCACCCGCGAGGTTGTCGCTGATCGCGCCACCGGTGGCGGTAATGGTGATGTCACCGGTGCCGGCATGGATACGGCCCAAGGCGATATCGCTCATTGCCGTGAGGTTGACCGCCCCGGCGCCTAACGAAGTATTGATGGTGCCGTTATTTATTATTATGTCGTTTCCGGCATTGATGCTAACCCCCATACTGTCCCCGGGGCCGGCACTCGCCGGTCCGATGGTGACTCCGCTATTGACAGTGACGTCGTTGTGTGCCGTGAGTGTCAGGGTGACCTGCTGGTCGCCGGCGGCCCCGGCCAAATCGGGTTGGATGTTGGCTGCAACGGTGATGTTGCCCGGACCGTTGGGGTTGGTCACGGTTCCATATTGGGGGGTACCCGTTCCGGCCGTCGTTACTTCAACGTTACTCCCGCCCTCCAATGCGGCTACGATATTAGTTGCCGCAGCATCATTGATTGTGATGTCCTGCGGATCGATCAACCAAGTCCCCGGATTACCGGCAGGTGCGGAGGCGTCCACCTGGGCCGCCGCGATGTCAATGGTCCCGGCGGCGGAGGTCTCGATAAAGCCGCCGTCACCGCCGTGCTGACCGCCCCGGGCCGTCAGCTTGCCTGCGATCCTGGCCGTTTGCTGCCCGTAGACGATGATGCTGCCGCCGTCGCCAAAGCCGGTGGCGTCGGCGATGATCCGGGCCTCGGGTGCCAGGATCACCCGGTCGGCATTGCGGCCGGGGCCCTGGCCGCCCCGGTCTCCGCCGATGCGGATGTCGCCGCCGCCGGTGCTACCGCTGGCCTTTACCAGGGATTTGCGTCCGAGTCTGAGCTTGCGACCCCGTATGTCGATCTTGCCGCCCCGGCCGTGCCGTGACGAGGCATCCAGGGTACCGGTCACGGCTACGGTCCCGTTACGACCACCGTCGAGGACGATCTCGCCTCCGTCCGCGTAGGCACTGCGTGCAGTCACCTTGCCGCCTATCTTGATCGCCTGGTCCACGATGCCCTCGGCGGCCACGGCAGTGATCAATACCCGTCCGCCGTCGACCTGGATGATTCCGTTGTTCTCGGCCAGGGCCTCCACGCCTGCCGGCCTGCGGGTCACCGGTGATTTGGTCTCGAAGTGAATGAGATCGTCGCCATAGAGATCCACCGCGAAGGTCTTGGCCCCGGCGATGACGACGGTCGAGCCCTGGCCCTCGATGACGCCGTCGTTGCGGGCATGGGGGGCCACCAAGGCCCCGAGACCGCGCTCGCCGAGCGAGATGTGGCCTTGGTTGATGACCTTGGCATTGGGGCTCGGCTGGTCGAACTGGTAACGCCCGGCCATGAAGTTGTCATCGGCGATATCCGCGGTAGTGGCCAGAAAGCCTTGGGCCTGAACCGTGCCGTTCCGTCCGACGGTGACGCCGTTCTGATTGATCAGCCACACATTGCCGTTGGCCTGGAGCTGCCCGTTGATCCGGGACGGACGGTTGGTAACGACCCGATTGAGGGCAATGGCGCGCCTGCCGGGCTGGTCGAATTGGGTGACCTCGCCTTTCTCGATGCTGAAACCGTTCCAGTTGATGACGGCCTTGCCGCTGTGCTGATGGATGGTGACCTGCCCCGGTTGGGTGGCGATATGGGCATTGCCGCGGACCACCTTACCGCCGGTGGGATTGGCACCGATGATGGGGGTTGTGAGCATGACGACGATACAGGCCGCCGTCGCAGCCAGGGGTAGATCGAGACGCTTGCCTGGTTTGGAAGATGCCG
>NZ_FLUY01001033.1 GCF_900092655.1 Candidatus Thiosymbion oneisti | reverse complement strand
TGCGCATTTCACTCCCTCTCCCTCCGGGAGAGGGCGGGGGTGAGGGGGAAATTCAAAAGCTCGGATTGTGCCGTGTGACAGTATAGCTGCCGGCCGCTGGGTCGTGGTCGGTCGGGTTAAAGGCTGTCTAAAAATTAAGATACTGATTTTTAAAGCATAAAATCTGTAAATTTCGCGCTCGTTCCCACGCTCCAGCGTGGGAACGCCAGCTTGTCCGCTCCCGCGGACTCAGCTCCTCTGTGCTAATAGGCGTTGGTTGTTAGCCGACTGAAGCGCTTAATCGACGCTGGAGCATCAGA
>NZ_FLUY01001433.1 GCF_900092655.1 Candidatus Thiosymbion oneisti | reverse complement strand
CGATTCGGGCGTGCTAAGCGGTTCCTCAACGGGGTCCCCAGTGCCAAGTCATGTGCACGCGAGCGGGAGCCGTTACGCGCAATGATCAGCGCGGAACAGGGCCGG
>NZ_FLUY01001346.1 GCF_900092655.1 Candidatus Thiosymbion oneisti | reverse complement strand
GCGATGCTGGCCGAGTTCGAGCCTCGGCTGATTTCACCGGGTCCATGGTTCTATCGTCGCCTGTTCTGGGAGACGGGTCTGATCGGCCAGCTGCTCTATTTGGAAGCCGAGGCAGCGGGCGTGCGAGCTACGGGCATCGGCTGTTTCTTTGATGATGTTCTGCACTCCGCGCTCGGCCTGGAAGGTCAAGCGCTGCAGTCGCTCTACCACTTCACCGTCGGGGGGGCGGTCGATGATACCCGGCTCCAGACGTTGGAGGCGTACCAGCACCTTGACCGCACGTGACCGCCCGTCCCCAAGACAAAGGGTACGCAATCACAAAGGTACGGCGAAAGGGAAAGAGGACCTTGCCGTCGGGGTGGGGCCGATAGTGAGCGGCGACCTGGGCGCGCAGCAGCCGCACAAACCGTTGCCGTTCATTAGCGTCATCCAATGCCTCGAGAAAAGGGCGTAGCCCGGTGCCTGCCATCCAGTCGACGATGGCGTCGGAGCTGTCCAGCCGGTGAAAATACTCGGTCACCCAGATATCGACGGCGGTAGCCTGTCCGGCGAGAAGATCGTAGTAGACCGACGGCTCTTCCATCGTCAGCGCTGAGCGGGCAACAGTCATCCGATCGCGCCACATCGGATCCTCGGCTATCTCCTGTATGAGCTTACGGATCCCCACGTCGCCGTTGCTCGGAATCTGAAAGCCGAAGGCGCCGCCAGCGGCGACCGCCGAGAAGAGTCGCGGTAGTAGCCTTCGATGGTCGCCAAGCCACTGCAGGGCCGCGTTGGAGAAAACAAGATCGACAGGTCGGTCCGGGACCCAGTCGGAAAGGTCGGCGCATATCCAGTCCTGCGCCGGGTAGGCCGCGCGGGCAGCGTCGATCATCTCCGGCGAATTGTCTATACCGCGAACAATCGCACCTGGCCAGCGTGCACGTAATACCTGGGTGCTGTTGCCGGGGCCGCATCCAAGGTCGACAATCTCCTGCGGTGCTTCCACATCGATGCGGGCAACAAGGTCCACCGCCGGCCGCGTGCGCTCATCGCCGAATTTCAGGTAATGCCGTGCATTCCATGTAGCCATAGGCGATCACTCTGCCTGGGGTCAATCCGGGGTGCCACATCGTTCGGGTTCTGCCTCGTCACTCCGGCAGGGATTGCCGGAATCCGGACGCCAAGGACGCAAAAGCAGTGGGGGTCTGAACGATTATCGGGCCGCTGGGTGGTTCGTCTACCACTTAAAATTTACCACTACCGGATTTTTGATCTAGATACGAACCTGTTGCACTACCACATCCCCGAGCGCTTTGATGCTGTTCAGAGTCGATATACCACGTTCCAGGTGGGCGCGAACATAGCTTGTAAGCTCCTCGGGTGAATCGACCCTAACGCCGTCCCGGCTTGCGCGTATAAGGAGCAGGGCTGAAAAGATACTGTCGTACTGTCCGGCAAAGGTCTTCCAATCGATTTCTATTGCCGTATCCAAGGGGCCGGGGAGGGTCGGCTTGGTTGCCAGATGCAGCGATCTACAGAGTGCCAATCTGCAGAGCTGGTTCCAGTGTGCGATCCCGGTCCGCTTCTTCAGCTTGATCAGGGTTTCTTTCCCTTTGGAGCTGATGCGGATATGGTCGACTGGTGGTTTCATCAGTAGCGAAATATCCGGCCCGGATGGCGGTTGCATGCGCTTCGCAGTCGTATGCGAGCAAATAGCGTCGACTGATATAGGGATCGAGTGCTTGATGATAGTGCCCGATGATCTCTTCGTCGGTAGACAGGAGGAGTACCTGATGGGAGGCCGCCGGGAAGTAGCGCTCCACCAGGTTGCGGCGATGAGATGAATCGAGACGACCGAGCGGGGTGTCGATGATGGCCGGGATTGGGCGACCGGAGGCCCGAGCCAAGCCCCAGAGCAGCGCGGTTGCGAGCAGCTGTCGTTCGCCTGCGGAGAGGCGCTCGAAGGGCAGGCAACAGCCATTAGGATCCCTGAGGTTGGGCTCGAAGCTCCGGGGGTCGATGCTCAGACTACCAACCAGGTCGGTCTTGCCTAACAGTTTACCGAAGGATTCGAGCATGAGGGCCTGGATGTTATCTGCGTGGCGGGCGACGGCTTGGTGGTGGAGGGCCTGCAGAGTCCTGCGGACCCGTGCGGAGTGGGTCAGGATGCGCGCTTGGTCGTCGGCTTCGATGCGGGCCTCCAGATTTGCGATGCTCAGGCGTTCCAGCCTGGCGCCGGCTTCCGCGTACTCTCGCTGCAGCAGGGCCCGCTGTTCGCGGAGCCGATCCAGTTGGTGGAGCTTGGCGTGGTGGTTCTGTTCCGCGACATCGAGGGCGTTTTGAGTGACCTGGATGCTGTCTTCACTCGGGATGCGTGCCAGCTGGGCCTCCGTGCGGGCCAGGCGTTCTTCCAGTTGCTCCAGGCGTTGGGTCAGCTGGTTCGCTGCGCGCTCGGCACTCGGGATCCGGGTAGCACGCAAATACGCGACCTGCGCCGCAAGCCGATCGTCCGCATCGAACAGAAGGGACTGGTGCGCCAGCCCGGTCCGCTCGGTCCGGTCGGCCGACAGGATACGTCGGATCTTGCTCAGGGTATCCTCACCCACTGCCTCGTCGTCCAGGGCGGCGAGCACCGCGCGATCGCGTTCCTCCAGGGCCTCCGCAAGTACCTTGGCGTGTCGAATCCCGATCTCGTGACAGGCCTGGGCCTCGATCTCGGCAAGGAGATCGTCCACCGGGGCCAGGGGTAGGGGCCCGGCGATCAGATCGCGCAGGGCATCTTCACATTGGGCCTTCTCTTTCAATAATCCTTCGTGAGTGATCCGCAGGGCGTTGCGTCCTTGATAGAGATTGCCTCCCGCGGCCTCAAAGGCCTCCCGCTGTCTGTCGACTTCTTCGGCCAGTCCCTTGGCCTCCTTGATCAGCATCCCCTCGGCCATGGCTATTTGCTCGATTGCTTGGTCCAGGTGTGCGACCTCGGCCTCAGACTCGGCGAGTGCCGCGAGGGAGGCATCATCGAGGGTCTCCCCGCGCTGCTTGCGCTCGAATGCCTTGAGGTCCGCGGTGAGACGCTCCAACAAGTCCAGACCAAGCAGAGTATTTAGCGCGGTGCCGATGATCTCGGCGGCATGGCCGCCATCGGCCAAATCCGCAATTTGCTCGCCATCGAAGAAGAACAGGTGGGCGATCCCGACGGGCAGAAAGGTGGTGACGGCCTCGTCCCAGTGTTCGCTCAGCAGGTCGTCGGACACCCCGTCGTGCAGGACCTGCAGTGACTCTTCAATCCCTTTGCTGCCGACACGCCAGCGGCGTTGGAGCACGAACGAGTGGGTCTCGCCTTCAATGAGGCGGCGAAACCGCAAGGTGACGCCGGCGCCTACGCCGGGGTCCGCATGGCGGTGGATGGCGGCGCGCAGGTAGTCCCGATAGCCCTGACGGCCACGGTTGGAGAGGCGGGCCTTGGGGCCGTAGAGGGTCAGCTTGATCGCGTCCGGCAGGGTGGTCTTGCCACCGCCGTTCATGCCGCCGAACAGGATGATGGGCCTACCGGGCTCGGGGGTCAGAATAGCCTGTTGGTGACCGGCATAGACGCCGAAATTCTCGATGACGATGTCATCCAGGATCATGGGCTGGGGTCGCCGTTCCCTATGCCGAGACCTGGCTGTGGTCCCCGCGTTTGGGACAGGCCCTGCTTGCGTTGCTCCTTGATGGCCTGACGCTCGGACGCCAGTTGCCGGGCCCTGTCGATGGCGTCTTCACGGTCGTCGAAGAAGTGGCGCTTGAAGGCCCGCTCGAATCGCCGGTGCAGTCCGGCACGTCGTCCGTTGTTGTGCTGTTGACGGGTGATGCTGAGCAGCTCCCGGGTCAGCTCGTAGTGGAGCCGGTCGTCGCTGCACAGGTCTTTGAGCAGCTGCATTTCCGGGGCCCCGAGCATTAGGTTATCGTCCAGCGGGCAGCCGGGATAGTCCTCGCCGGTGGCGTCTCGGTAGATGCCGGGGAGGAGGTCTTCCAGCTCGTGTTTATCGAGGACCCAGATGCGGCGGATCTCTTGCAGCTCTTCCAGGGAAATCAGCCGGATGTCCCGGACTTCTCGGGGGCCGTTTTTGCGGATGTGGGTTTGCGCCGTGAGCAGTCTGGACAGCCAGTCCGACCTTGCCCCTTGGGTGTAGGGTCCGGGGATTTCGCGCCCGGATTTCATGAGTTGCACCGCACCGTTCATGCGGCGGAAATCCCGCAGATGGCGATCCGTTCCGCCATGATCCTGTGCCTCCGGCTTGCCGGTGCGAAAATCGAGTGCATTGCGGATTTCCAGCAAGGGCAGCATCCACTCCTTTTCCTCGTCGTTCCGGATCATCGCCGCCATGGACCTGTCCTGTTCCACGAGGGTGCAGACCCAGCAACCGAATCTCGAGTCGCCGCAGCTCGGTGTCGAGTCGTCCACGACCAGTGGGCATTCGCCGTCCGCCGACGCGCCTGCGTACATGTCGAGCAGATCTCGGTTGTCGTAGCCCCAGGGGTTGGGCTGCTGCATCAGAAAGCGCCAGACGTCGTCATTACTCCAGTCCTCGATCGGGGTATAAATCAGGGACCCGGGCAGCCTGGCGTTCGGACTGAGCCGATGGCGCACGCGGCCCTTCTCGTGCTTTGCCATATTCGCGGCCCGGCGGAGGCTTTCCGCTTTGCGGATACCCAAGACCAGGATCGTTTCACCGCTCGCGGAGACGATATTGGTGATAAAGGTGTTGGAGGGCGCGATCTTCAGCCGTTCCGTACACCAGCGGAATTTGTGCCGCGGTGCCGGATAGCCGCGTCCGATCAGGTTGACCCAGAACGAGTCCTCCAGCTTGGGCCGCAGCAACCTTGGTGCGACCGGCATTGCAGCCTGCTCGGCGTTGCGTGCCATGACCCGGAGCGAATTCTCGACCCAGGCGGAAACGATAGGGTTCTCGACCAGGGTATCCGTGGAGATGACATGGATGGTCTTCCGACGCCGGTCCGGTGGCAGCTCGGCGATGGCGCTCCAGATCAGCTGCAGCGTGGCGGTGGAGTCCTTACCGCCGGAGTAGCCCACGATCCAGGGTATCTCGTCTGCGGTGTAGAGCGCGCGGATCTCCTGCCGGAGGGCAGCAAGCGTGCCCCGGAATCCGAGCGCCGTAAATGCGGAGTGGCGACCAGATGTTGCCCCTGAGGATGCCGCCGATTTCTCGTCCTCAGGAGTGTCAGAGCAATTTCGCCGGGGCGTCGGTTGCGGGTTCATCATTCGCTCGGGCAGCACCGGGCGGTGGTAATGGTTAACAAATCGAAATTACCGGTATCCTACGGGTGGGCTGTGCCCACCGCCTAGGGCAGGCTGCATCCACCATCTCGGCCTCATGGGCGTCGGTCGCATTTCGTTTCGAATCCGCAGATTACGCAGATTTTCACAGATTCATCCCGCCGCCGCCAGAAAAGACAGATTCTTTCACAGTCTCCGAAGCATGAGAGCCGGGCGACCACCCTGACCGCGCGGCATGGCAAGACCGATATTTCGGGCCGGGGAGCCGCTCGGGCTGTAGGTAACCGCGTTGAGGATCAAATCGGTGCGCGGCTTGGAAAGGACGAAACCGCTTTCGTAGCGGACCGCGGATTGGCTGGGTGAGCCGAAGAGCTGGTCTTCACCAAACCATGCGCCTTGCTTGGCTGGGGGGTGGAGACCAAAAACAAGATGGGTGTCCTTTTTCTGGGACGAGAACGGAGCGGAGAGCGGTCACAGTAGATTCCCTTATGGTTTCGGTGGGAAAGATATCAAACGAGATAGGTGTCCCTTTCTTCGTCCTTTCTTCGCTCGCGTGGGTCCACTAGGACCCAGCTGCACAGCCATCACGATCACCAGATACAAGATGGATGTCCTTTTGTTTTAGCTTTTATTTTACCGTGATTGTTCCCCTATGGGTTGTTCGGTCGCCGAGCCAGGCCATACAGGAAGAGCGGGATAGAAAGAGCCTCGGGACTTCGTGGCTACCTGGTCGGGTGAGTAAGTTTATATTGTTGCTTCACGTGTGGCGGATAAGCTACTCGCTGCTGCGGGGTGGAGCCCGAAAACAAGATGGGTGTCCTTTTTATTTTGCTTGCCATATAAGAAGGCGTGGTGCGCACGGCATCGCAAACAAAGTGCAAACAAAGTGGGTGTCCCTTTCTTTCCATCCCTTTCTTTCCCAGTTCATCACCATCAGGTCGCTGTGGCGAACCAGCCATTGGCCCTCGATCCGCACCGATTTGCTGTGTTCTACGGGTCGGCAGGCACCGAGATTGACGCCGGAGATGAGGCCTACCCCAACCCCCAGCTCGTCTCCTTGCACTGTGGGCAGGTAACTACCCATGGTGAAGACCGGCTGGCCCCCGAAGGTATACTCATACCGAAGGGGAACCTCGGTCGCGGGCTCAGGTGCAGCGAGGACCAAGCCGCGGGGCCATCGCGGTCGTCAGATACAAGATGGGCGTTATTTATTATTGTTATTGGTTGAATGTCTTGCCAGCGCGATTATGTTTGGGCTAAGCTTGCCGTTAGACAAATTGACAGGTTGCAGAAGTACTCGACTTATGTTGGTGATCGAAAACGAGCAATATAAGCTCCTACAAGAGGCTGCTGTCCAAAAATTTCACCGGTCTCTTTTCGCGTATTTGAGCGAGGAATTCCCGGAGTATAGTATTTCCGAGCGAAAAGAATTGTTCGCGCGTTGCCTGGAGTATGCAGCTAAAGAGGGGATTTCTACCGAATATGGTTTAACCAGCTTGACTGTCGTATCTTTTATGTTGGGAGCTTGTATAGCTAACGACTCGGATTATCTTGAACTTCAAGCTAGATGTATCGCTGCGACGGGGGATCCGGAAGCAGCAATTACCGCAATATACGAAGGACTGTACTAATGGGTAAGGCTATAGAACTTTTTCTTAAGGCTCTGGGAAAGATTTTAACAAAGAGGCATAGGGTTAAGCCACCCAAGAAACCTAAAAGGAGGCCTGCAAATAAACTACCAAGTTGTAAAATAGATTGTTCGAAAGCAGCGAAAAACCCATACAAAAACAGATCCAGATCACAGAACAAAAAGGCTGCAAAAAGTGAGGAAAAACTGATTCGAGAGCATGAAAAAAAACTGGATGACTACAGGCGGAGTCCGGAGAAACATGACAACAGAGGAACGTATCGAAATGCACCAAACGAAGAAATAAGGAAAAAGGTCTATGAAGGCCGTATAAGGGAATTGGAGAAACAGATTAATAGACATAAGAAAGAGCTGAAGAAACTTGAAGAGGCTATGAAAGATGACTAACAAAACCGATCAAGACGGCAGAATATCATTGTTGCTCTTGCTGGCTATCGCCGATAAAATAGTAACCGAGTACGCCCAGCGTGGGCTTGCGACAGTAGACCTGGGCGATCGGCAGTACTATCATGCCGTCGCAACTGACGAGATGTTCGATATGACAAGGATACCCCAGGAACTCGTTGTGGGAGATTTGGATGATGACATATCAGAATTAAAGCGATTGATCAATGACGATATGCCTACGGCTGTAGACATCGAGCGTCTGGGTAGAGTGCTACTTGCTATATCCGAGGGTGTATTGGATTAAGGACATCTTAAGACGATCCTCCAAAAATTCTACGCGGCGACTTATCGTGTTACTCTGCCAACATTTCATGCACCCTTCATCACCTTTGGACCGAAAAGGTAGCGGTGGTTAAGTAGTGTTCGCCAGGCATTCTTTCCAGCGGGGCAATTCGATACTGGATCAGGGTGTTTCCATCATCGTGCTCGACCAGGAAACAGTCGATTGCGGCACCGAAAAATTTCACCAACATGTCGGATGTCGAGCTCGACAGAAATTCGGGAAGGACGCGGGGGTCATAGAACCGGAAATAGGCCTCACCCTCAGGAGTCCTGACGGTCATGAGGTCGGCAAAGTGTGCGGAAATCGCCGCGGCCGATAACCTACTCCGCAGAAAGATCCCCCACTGACGGCACCAACTGTAGATCAGATACCGTGATAACGGATGCAGGGTAGCGTTGAAAGACAGCAGATAGGGGGCATAGGCCGCAAGCCGAATGGCCTCATTACCCGTGTACAGGCACCGTGCTTCGATGCCGAGCTTGCGCACTACGGATAGGACCTGCTCGTCCCGTGCCGCGTCGGCAATTGCAAACAGACGACCGGGCCCTTCCAGCAGTCGAGCAGCGAGTTCTCCAACCGACCGAGTGGGCTGCTCGGGTTGCCCCGAGGGGTTGGAGAACAGCATGGTCTCAGGATGTCTTTGCTACGAGGGATGTGCCTTCCTCGGAGCCCTCGGCCAGACATTTCGCCTCATGGTCCGCACCGATGAGCACGGTCGGACACCCGGCGGCGATAATACCGCCATGCGCTGTCGCATCACCCATGCGGGCCGCGGGTTGACCTCCGATCAGCACCGTAGGTTCGCCTTCGACAATAGTGTCCGGGGGTCCGACGCAGGTCGCCTGATCGCCGACCCGCGCGGCGGGCTGGCCGCCGATAAGAACCGTCGGACAGCCGGCGGGCAGTATGAGTCCTCCGACATGGGGTTTCGGGCCTGGATCCACCACGGGACAGGTATGCGGATCGCCGACGCGGGCAGCTGGCTGGGTCATGGTTTGTACTCCGTTAGCAGTTGATCTTGACCAAGGGGCCTTTGATTTCGATCAGGGTCGGGGTCAGGGTTATGGTGGAGGCTCCGACCGATAGGGTGATCTTGCTTTTACCGGTGAGGTGAATCTCGGTTGCGGAGATCGTGTGCTCATCGGCGGTCGAGTGAGCGGTATTATTGCCGACCTTGACACTCAGATTACCCCCGATGGCCTGCATGGAATACAGGCCTACCTCCTCCAGCTTGGCCCCGCCGACGCTGGTGTTCATCACCCCCCCGACGCTTACTTGGTAGGCGGCACCGATACTCAGGGCCTTGGCGGCGCCGATGCTCTCCGCTTTGGCGGCGGCAATGGTCTCCGATTTACTGGCGGCGACGGTCACGGTCTCGTTGCCGCCGACCTTTTCGGTGCGATTGGCGCCGATGGAGAGGATCTGGTTGACGCCGACGGTCTCGCTGCGGCTGCTGCCGATACTGACGGTCTCGTTGTTGACCACGGTCTGGTTGCGATCATGGCCAATGTTGATGGTTTCATTATTGGCAACGGTTTCTTTACGGTCGTGGCCGATGCTGGTGGTCTCGTCACTGCCGACGGTCTTGGCACGATCCTTCCCGATCTGGATGGTCTCGTTGTTGGTGACATCCCGGCTGCGATCATGCAGAACATGCTCGCGCAGGTCGTGTTCGATGGTGCTGTCCTTGTCGAATTGACCATGCTCACGGATGAGTTCCTTACCTTTGGTGTCGTCCATGACGTATTCGTTATAACCACCGCCGCCCTTGGTGCTGTTGGACATGAGTCCGCTGATGGCGGCGGCGCCGGGTAATTTGTAGGGGGGCTTGGTGACGCCGTTGTAGACCCGACCGGTGATGATGGGTCGGTCGGGATCACCTTCCAGGAAGTCGACGATGACTTCCTGGCCGATGCGGGGGATTGCCACAGCGCCCCAGTTCTTGCCAGCCCAGGGGTGGGCAACCCGCACCCAGCAGGAGCTGTGTTCGTCGGATTGACCGTAGCGGTCCCAGTGGAACTGGACCTTGACCCGGCCGTATTGGTCGGTCCAGATCTCTTCGCCGGCTTTGCCGACGACGATGGCGGTCTGGGGGCCTTGGACCCGGGCCTTGGGGGTGTTCCGTGGTGGAC
>NZ_FLUY01001032.1 GCF_900092655.1 Candidatus Thiosymbion oneisti | reverse complement strand
ATCGGCGCCGACGCAAGCTCTGCTACTGAGGCCGTTGACACTAACTTAATGGCAGTGACGCTCCAGCGTGGGAACGCCAGCTTGTCCGCTCCAGCGGACTCAGCTCCTCTGTGCTAATAGGCGTTGGTTGTTAGCCGACTGAAGCGCTTAATCGACGCTGGAGCATCAGA
>NZ_FLUY01001847.1 GCF_900092655.1 Candidatus Thiosymbion oneisti | reverse complement strand
GTTTATCCGTGGTTCTTCGGTGCGGTTCGTTCTGGTACAAGTCCAATTAACAAATGGCATTAGGATTTCTACTACGCTGCA
>NZ_FLUY01001113.1 GCF_900092655.1 Candidatus Thiosymbion oneisti | reverse complement strand
CGTTCCCTACAAAAATAAAGAATCTTGTTAATCCTGAAAATCCTGTGAATCCTGTCCGATTGGAACTTTGCAATGAGTATCCAGAACTGGATCACTACATGTTGAGCACTACCTTAAACGCAAAGGTGCGTGCCGAGGACGGAAGCTGGCGTATCCTCTCGAGCGGTACCTGGCAATCTCCAAGCACTGGTTGGGACGAGTACCTGTAGCAACCCTCAGCAATGACCCAATGACCCACGCGGCAGACACCCAACCCCAAGGCTTTGAAGAGGTCAGCTTTGAAGACGTCCTCAAGGAGCTGGAATCCCTAGTCGATACCCTGGAACAGGGCGAGCTGACCCTGGAGCAATCGCTGGCCTACTTCGAGCGCGGCATCGAGCTGACCCGCACCTGCCGGAAGGTCCTGGACGCGGCTGAGCAGAAGGTCCGCATCCTTACCAATGAGTCGCCGGAGCCCTTCCAGGACCATGAGTGATCCACGCCTGCAGGCCTTTCTGGCCGCATGCCGGGAGCGCGTAACCTCAGCCCTCGAGGCCCAGCTCCCGGCACCGGAGATACAGCCCGAGCCCCTACACCGAGCCATGCGCTACGCGGTCCTCGGAACGGGCAAATACATCCGCCCGGCGCTGACCTATGGTGCCGGGCTCGCCATCGGGCTGGCCCCGGAGACCTTGAATGCCCCCGCCTGCGCCCTGGAGCTGACCCACGCCTACTCGCTGATCCACGACGACCTGCCGGCCATGGACGACGACGATCTGCGCCGTGGTCGACCGACCTGCCATAAGGTATTCGGCGAAGCCATGGCTATCCTGGCGGGGGATGCGCTGCAGACCCTGGCGTTTCAGATCCTGGCCTCGGATGATACCGTGCCGGGAGGAGCACAGGCCCGAACCGCCATGGTGGATACCCTCGCCCGGGCCGCCGGCTCCCGCGGCATGGCCGGTGGACAGGCCCTGGAGTTAAATGCTTTCACGTCCGGTCGGGAGCTTGACCTGGTTGCGCTGGAGAACATCCACATCCACAAGACCGGGGCCCTGATTCGGGCCAGCGTGCGCATGGCTACCCTCGCGCGCCCTGAGTTGGATCCTAAGTCCACGGACCACCTCGACCGCTACGCCAAGTGCCTAGGTCTAGCCTTTCAGATCCACGACGACATCCTGGATGTGGAGGGAGAGACGGCTGTAATCGGCAAGACCAGGGGCAAGGACCAGGCCCAAGGCAAGGCCACCTACCCGGCACTGTTGGGCCTTGCCGAGGCCCGCGCGCAGGCCCGCATGCTGGTTACCGAGGCGTTGACAAACCTGCAGGACTTCGACGAGCGCGCCGATCCCCTGCGCTGGATCGCACGTTACATCGTCGATCGGGATCGATAGAATATCAGGCAAAACGCGCTGCCTGATGGCGTTGTCCCAGGGCTTCCTGCATCGTGTTGATCAGGGCGAAGGCATCCTTGAGGTGACCGCGTTCCGGGGACGAGAGCTCATCCGGAGACAAGTAGTTATCCGCCTTTTGGCCGGCGCGGATTTGGCGTGCCTGGTGCCGCATGCGCAGGGTGCCGATGAGCTCCAAGGCGTCGATCAGATTGGCCGCACCGTCGTGACTCAAGGCCTGGACCTCTCCCCCCGCCTGCAGGCGTTCGATGGTGTTGATCTCCGGGATTCCGGCAGAGAGCGCATGTACCCGTGCCAGATCCACCACCGGCACCGTTCCGCGGTATTTGAGGTCGAGGGTATGGTCGTGCTCGCCGCCGCGGATGAGCACGAAATTGCGGAAGAAACCGAGCGGCGGCCGGTGCTTGAGGGCGTTAGCGGCCAGGTATGCGATGAAGATGCGGTTGGCACGGGAGTGTTCCAGCACATGCTGGTGCAGCTCTCCGAACAGCCCCCCCGGATCCTGCACCGGGCGCAGGTCGAAGAAGACATTGGCCAGCATGAGCGCCCTCGGCTCGGGGCGTTCGATCCAGTCCGTGAAGTACCTGCGCCAGATATGCAAGGGTTGACGCCACTTCGGGTTACGGGCCATTACGTCGCCTGGGCAATGGTCGTAACCACAGGCAGCGAGCCCCTCGTTCACGCGCTCGGCCAGGGCAGCAAAGTACTCGTCATCCTCAAGTCCGGCCTGATCGGCGATCAGCAGGGCGTTGTCTTGATCGGAGTGGGATGATTGCTCGCGGCGCGCCTGAGAGCCACCCGCCAGCCAGGTATAGGGTACCGGGGGCGGGCCGAGCTCCGCTTCCGCCAATTCCAGCAGGCGGGTGGTGAAGGCATCGGTCACGGCGCTGACCGCCTGGCCGACCTGATCCGCGGAGGCACCGCCGGTGACGAGGTTGACTTGCAGCTCCGGGACCTTGGTGCTGATCTGGACCAGGGTTGCGAGGTCCTGTGCCTTATAGATATCCCCCACCAGATAGACCGCATTGGCACTTTGGAAGCGCACCAGGTCGGAAGTGGACACGACGCCGACCACCTGGCCATCGTCCAGCACGGGCAGATGGTGTACGTTGAGCCGGGTCATGGCAATCAGGACCTGAAAGCCCAGGCTGTCTGCCTCGGTGGTGTGAAGGTTCTCCGTCATGATCTCGCGCACCGGGGTCCTATAGGACAGGCCGGCGGCGATGCACCGGCTGCGCAGGTCGCGATCCGTGATCATGCCGGCGAGACGCTCCCCCTCCATGAGAATCAGCGATGAGGCGCGCTGCTCGGTCATGATCCGCGCGGCATCCCGGATGCTGGTGTCAGGCGTGGCAGCAACCAGGGGATGACTGAGCAGATCCGAGACGCGGACGGTCATCCCTCCTACGCCGGTGGCCGATCCTTCCTTGATCCGGTGTAAGGCGTTGCGAAGGCGTTCGGCGACCCTGTACTCGAAGTGGTCGGAAAAGGCCCTGTGCTGCTCGCGTAGGCGATCTAAGTCCGCGCAGGAGATCAGATAAGCCAGGGTATCCTCGGCGGCACTGCAGGAGAAGAGGGGCTCAGAGTGGTCCTGCGGGCGGCAGCGCCACGGGAACAGGTCGCCTTCGGCGAGCTTGCCGACCAGCTCACCGTGCTCGTCGCGCAGGTCGATGGCACCGCGGCGCACGATATACAGATAGGATTGATCCACGTCATCCGGCGGACAGGGAGTGCCCCGACGGAAGTAACGCACCGAGAGCCGTCTGGGCAGTTGCCCCAACACCTCGTCGGGAAGCAGATCGAAGGGATGATGACTGGCGAGAAAATCGCGGATTTCGATAAGTTCTACGTCCATCGTGCCGTGACCCGACAAAAACTTTTTGGCTCTTTATGGATTCCGGACTGCCAAGGATCATGGGAGGGTACCAGCGGACGTTTTGGAGTGCGGCCTGTCTGCCGCCAGGCAGGCGGTAACCTCGCCTCGATGCTTACCGGAACCTCCAGCCCTGAGCATAAGCCGGGGGTCGGCAAGTGGCACCATCCTGCCGC
>NZ_FLUY01001853.1 GCF_900092655.1 Candidatus Thiosymbion oneisti | reverse complement strand
TGATCTGTGTTTATCCGTGTTTATCCGTGGTTCTTCGGTGCGGTTCGTTCTGGTACAAGTCCAATTAACAAATGGCATTAGGATTTCTACTACGC
>NZ_FLUY01001031.1 GCF_900092655.1 Candidatus Thiosymbion oneisti | reverse complement strand
TGGATTCCGGCAATCCCTGCCGGAATGACGAGGGAGGGGTTGGCAGACTTCAGCATTTAGAATTTATCCACTACCCGAA
>NZ_FLUY01000046.1 GCF_900092655.1 Candidatus Thiosymbion oneisti | reverse complement strand
GCCTGCGCCGAGCGCAGCGAGGGGGCTTGGGGAGAGGGGGTCAAAGGGCGAAGATCGGTGCCTTTTGCGACACCCTCA
>NZ_FLUY01001550.1 GCF_900092655.1 Candidatus Thiosymbion oneisti | reverse complement strand
GCCGGCCCGCGCGGCCTCGCGTTAAGTGTAGGTTGGGTTAGGCGCGCGGTTCGATCCCGAAGCCCAGTGACAGGGCTGAACGCGCCGTAACCCAACACGCCGGACTGGTCCCGACGTAGGAGGGATCTTTTCCCACAACCAACGCCAAACAACCCAGGACCGCGCTAAATTTAGCGATTGCTAACAAAACGTGCTGAAAAAACTGAATTTTTCAAGGTCCCCACCAAACGGCCAAAGCGACTAGTACCTAGTTTCGGTCGCTATTGCTGGTCCCCACACTGGAGCGGGTAAGCCAAGCGTGTGAGCCAGCAGATACTGTGAACTTGCAACATCGGTCGAAACTAGGTACTAGGCTCCAAAGGCGCCTAACGGTTCTCTGCACGAAACCTTTATAGTTAGGAGCCGGCAGGACGATGGAGCCCGTTTATGACACGCAGAAATACTCTACAGGAACACCAGAAGACCAGTGTTGTCATCGCTGAAGATGAGATGTTGCTTGCCGGGGTACTTCCCAACCTCCTACATGCGACCTCATATGGTAGGATCGAGGTTATCGAGACTTGCTCCAGTCAATCTCAACTGTCCAGAACACTGATGAAATTAAAACCAAATGTCCTGCTATGCGACATTTGGATGCCCAAAAACCATGAGAGTCTACCTACGCCCTATGATGCATCCTCATTGCAGGCACTCAAGCGACAAAGCCCGAACACTGCTATCCTATTGTTGAGTGGCAACCCGGATGCAGCACTGGTGAAGAATCTTCTTGATTCAGGAGCCAATGGATTTATCAGTAAGGGCGTGTCTCCGGGACAGATCTGCCAAGCTATCAGACAAGTCAGAAAAGGTAACAGATACGTCGAACCTCGCCTTCAAACAGCAATCGATCTATTGAACGTCAATTCAAGCAAGTCCATCCATACTCAGCTGTTAGCAGGACGCAGAGGAGACGTATTAAGGCTATTATTAGAGGGACTTTCCTCGAAGCAGATTGCCGATGCACTCCCGGTCGGAAGGAAACATGTGGAAAAAAAGATTGCAGAGGTCAAGTCCATTCTTGGGGTTGAAACTCACATCGGGATCTTTCGCATGTGTATCAAACTTGGAATAATCCAGGTATGACAATATGGTCACAGAGAACTCAGACAACATTCCCCATTATGATGCCGCGCTGGCGCTAAGTGCTGCCGGTGACGTTCCCGCCGTCCGAGACGAGATCGCGAATGGAATTCTAGATCTGTTCTCCGATAAAGGCGAGCTGGCGGCACTCTTCGAGGTCTCTCTTTATCGCAGAGACCCAACCCGAAGTCGCGTGCTGACACATCGCGCAATTGGTCTCGCAAAGCAAGGCGCAATGCCCTCACTGGAACTGCTCTGCAAGAGAATCAACACTGCCATAAACTCAGGTGAGTTTGCAGTTGCCGAGGAACTTGGCAGAGAGCTACCTGTAATAATAGAATCGATACGCACTATCGTTTCTGAGAACCAATCCTAATCACATCCATCCACTTATCTTGCCTGCCAACTGCATACCAATGCCATTAAGTTAGCTGCCGGCCGCTGGTCGTGGTAGGTCGGGTTAGGCGCGTGCTTCGGTGTTCGGTTGGGTC
>NZ_FLUY01001324.1 GCF_900092655.1 Candidatus Thiosymbion oneisti | reverse complement strand
GTCACTGATCGCACCGCCTGCGGTGAGGGTGATGTCCTTCCGGTCAGCAGCCGTACCGGCGATGATTTGACCCACGGCGAGA
>NZ_FLUY01001835.1 GCF_900092655.1 Candidatus Thiosymbion oneisti | reverse complement strand
ACCGGAACCTCCAGCCCTAAGCATAAGCCGGGGGTCGGCCAAGTGGCACCATCCTGCCGCCGCTTTGGATTTGGCAAGGTATCCGTCCCCAGCAAAGGTGTTGCGGCCAGGGGAAAGCGCCGTCGCC
>NZ_FLUY01001084.1 GCF_900092655.1 Candidatus Thiosymbion oneisti | reverse complement strand
AAGGCGTCTGCTCTGACCGTTGCCGACAGCTGGTCATTGGGTGCGTAAGCCGTCTGAAAGACGGCGGTCCCAGCGTCCCCGGAACCGCCGACA
>NZ_FLUY01000669.1 GCF_900092655.1 Candidatus Thiosymbion oneisti | reverse complement strand
TCCCCAGGCTCCAGCGTGGGAGCAGACCTGGTCCCGACGGAGGAGGGATCTAACGCTCCAGCGTCGATTAAGCGCCTCGGTAGGCTAACAGCCAACGCC
>NZ_FLUY01001028.1 GCF_900092655.1 Candidatus Thiosymbion oneisti | reverse complement strand
CAACGCCAAATAACCCAGGACCGCGCCCGGACCGGCACGGCGCCGAACGCGGCGTAACGCAACCCGACGCTCGGATCCA
>NZ_FLUY01001488.1 GCF_900092655.1 Candidatus Thiosymbion oneisti | reverse complement strand
ATTCAAGACCTGATCGAGGATGCAAATTGCTACCGGAAAGTCCGCGAGCTGCGTTGGCCCGAGGGGGTGCGCTGCCCGTTTTGCGGCGGTGAACACCGCCTCAAGCAAGGCTTCGATGCCACCCAGAAGCAGCGTCAGCGATACCCGTGCAAGTCCTGCCAGCGCTACTTTGACGATCTCACCGGGACCATTTTCGAAGGGCATCATCAACCGTTGCGGGTGTGGATCTTATGCTTGTATTTCATGGGGCTGAATCTGTCAAATTCACAGATTGCCCGCGAATTAGGCTTGGACAAAGATGATGTGCAAGCGATGACCTTTCAGCTCCGGGAAGGTGTCGTCGAACGCAAACCAGTGGCGCTTCTCGAAGACACTGTCGAGTGTGATGAGGTTTACATCGTTGCCGGTCACAAAGGGCATCCATCCGCCGTAAAAAAAACACCGGAAGGGACGCCGT
>NZ_FLUY01000926.1 GCF_900092655.1 Candidatus Thiosymbion oneisti | reverse complement strand
ATATTTAAATGATTTGTTGGGCACGCCGCCGTCCAAAGATGCGGTTCGCTGCCTACCTGCCCCGTCCCTGGGGCGGTCGGCAGGCGCTCACCACATCCTACCGGCTTTGCCCAACCGACGAGCTTCACCCCGCTCCCACCGGGAGAGAGCCTGCCCCGAGCGCAGCGAGGGGACCGGGGTGAGGGGATCCAAAAAGCAACCGGGAGTGGTCGATGAATCGCTCCAGGCTACCACTTGAAAATTTACCACCACCCTTTCCGTGACGATGGGGCCAATCGTTGACAGGCCAAGGTAAGCGGCAACAGAATGTCGCTCAGCCGTGGCGGGCCGGCGGCTCGGCGGCAAAACGGGCTAGTACCCTATTTCATCCAATTTTGCTTGTTGTCATTTCGAGCGAAGCAAGAAATCCTTGTCCGACGAAGGAAGGATCTTGTAACTTTGTGGTTGTCTTATCGCCAGTCTTATCGCCAAAGGGCTCTCCCTTCGGTCGAGATGACAGAGGCCGGTTTTATCAGAAAATTTTACTGAAACGAGGTACTAGGGCCGGTTTGAATGTCCCTCCGCCAAATCCGGGTCGGTGCGGCGGGAAGCGGATGGTGATGGTTCGCTGTTGTCCGTCACCCCGGATACCGAAAAAAACCTATCTACCAGGGGAGTGGCTACTGATGACACCCGAGAATCGCGCTGCCTACTGGTCAGCAAATCTGCGTTTGCTGATCGTTCTGCTCACCATCTGGTTCCTGGTCTCCTACGGCTTCGGAATCCTGTTGGTGGACGTGCTCAACACCATTTCGTTCGGTGGTTACAAGCTGGGTTTCTGGTTCGCTCAGCAGGGGGCTATGTACACCTTTCTCGTTCTGATCTTCGTCTATGCCGTGCGTATGGGTCAGCTCGACAAGAAATTCGGCGTTCATGAAGATTGAGATACGGGGGAAAGATCGGTGGATCTAAAAGTTCTTACCTACATCATCGTCGGCGTGACCTTCGCGGTCTACATCGGCATCGCGTTTTGGGCCCGCGCCGCATCTACCGGCGAGTTCTACGTCGCCGGCAAGGGCGTCAACCCGATCGCCAACGGGATGGCGACCGCCGCGGACTGGATGTCCGCCGCCTCCTTCATCTCCATGGCGGGCCTGATCGCCTTCGGCGGCTATGGCACCTCGGTGTTTCTGATGGGCTGGACCGGCGGCTATGTGCTGTTGGCCATGCTGCTGGCACCCTATCTGCGCAAGTTCGGGAAGTTCACGGTGCCGGAGTTTATCGGCGAGCGCTACTACTCTAAGACCGCTCGCATCGTGGCCGTCCTGTGCCTGATCATTGCGTCGATCACCTATGTCATCGGTCAGATGAAGGGGATCGGCGTGGCCTTCTCCCGGTTTCTGGAGATGAGCTATGAGTGGGGCCTGTATGTGGGCATGGGGGTGGTGTTCATCTACGCCGTGCTCGGCGGCATGAAGGGCATCACCTATACCCAGATCGCCCAATACTGTGTGCTGATCTTCGCCTACACGATCCCGGCGATCTTCATCTCACTGAACCTGACGGGGATGCCGATCCCTCAGATCGGTTTGGGCAGCGAGATGACCGACGGCTCCGGAACCTACCTGCTGGACAAGCTGGACCTGGTGGTTACGGAGCTCGGCTTCAAGGAGTATTCGACTCAGGTCATGGGCAGCAAGCTCAACATGTTCGTCTACACCCTGTCGCTGATGATCGGGACCGCGGGCCTGCCCCATGTCATCATCCGCTTCTTCACCGTACCCAAGGTCGCCGACGCCCGCAGCTCGGCCGGTTGGGCCCTGGTGTTTATCGCCATTCTCTACACCACGGCACCCGCCGTCGGTGCCATGGCCCGCCTGAATCTGCTGGAGACCATCCAGGTCGGTCCCGTCGGTGAAGAGACCGGCAACCTGGTCTACGACGAGCGTCCGCAGTGGTTCAAGAACTGGGAGACCACAGGTCTCTTGCAGTTCGAGGACAAGAACGGCGACGGGCGCATTCAGTACTACAACGACAAGAACGAGACGTTTGCAACCAAGGCCGAGTCCTTCGGTTGGAAGGGCAACGAGATGGTCAAGGTCGACAAGGACATCATGGTCCTTGCCAATCCGGAGATCGCCGGGCTGCCGAACTGGGTCATCGCGCTGGTGGTAGCCGGCGGTCTGGCAGCCGCGCTCTCGACGGCCGCCGGGCTCCTGCTCGCCATCTCCTCGGCCATCTCCCATGACCTGCTCAAGGGCGTGTTCTGGACCGGCATCTCAGAGCAGCGAGAGCTGTTGGCGGGACGTATCTCCATGGCCGGCGCCATCGTCTTGGCCGGATACTTCGGTCTGCACCCGCCGGACTTCGCGGCCGGCACCGTGGCCATCGCCTTCGGTCTGGCGGCGAGCTCCATCTTCCCGGTGCTGATGA
This sequence comes from Candidatus Thiosymbion oneisti, assembly GCF_900092655.1. Classification (GTDB taxonomy): domain Bacteria; phylum Pseudomonadota; class Gammaproteobacteria; order Chromatiales; family Chromatiaceae; genus Thiosymbion; species Thiosymbion oneisti. Next base: position 490 of record NZ_FLUY01000926.1, on the reverse strand, counting down.
TGGGTATCTTCAACAAGAAGGTGAATAAGACCGGCGCCATCTGGGGCATGATCGCGGGTATCGGCGTGACCATGGCCTATGTGTTCCAGCACAAGGGTATCTTCTTCGTCCCCGGCACCGCCTTCTTGGGCGACCTGGAACCGCACTGGTTCTTAGGGATATCGCCGAATGCCTTCGGGGCGGTTGGGGCACTGGTCAACTTTGGGGTGGCGATCCTGGTCTCGAAGGTGACCGCGGAGCCGCCGGAGCATATCCAACACCTGGTCGAGGACATCCGGGTCCCCAGGAGTGTCGGAGAGGCCCCTGCCCATTGACGCGCCGTCAAGACCCGGTGTCTTCCTTAAGCCCCGCTCAGGCGGGGCTTTTTCGTTAGCTGGAATGACCTGCTAGGAGAACCCATGCGCGGCGAGGAATTTCGGCTGGCTCCCCACGCTCCAGCGTGGGAGCAGATCCCGACGCTCCAGCGTCGATTAAGCGCCTCGGTAGGCTA
>NZ_FLUY01001390.1 GCF_900092655.1 Candidatus Thiosymbion oneisti | reverse complement strand
AAAATGGTCAGCGCTGACCATTTTGCCGCCGGCCGGGCAGCACAGGCCCCCGGCGATTTCTTCCTGGACGGGGTCCAAATTTAAGAAAAATAATCCTGTTAATCCTGATCATCCTGTTAATCCTGTCCTATTAGCGGTTGGCACGACGATCACTTCCCCCTTCATCATTCCGCATTCATCACTCATCACTAACCCTCCGCGCCCGTGCTTCACAAGACGACGGGCGTCGATCCTCGTATCCTGCCCCCCAACATCCTCCCGAGAGGACCCCTGTGGGCACGATCGCCGTATTCCGCGCCGGCACCCGCCGCGCCCTGGACGGTCAGGAGTACACCCTGACGCCGGACGACTGCGCCGGGGTCGCCGCCCAATCTACGGAGAAAACTGTGGGTGATCCGAACAGACACTTTTCGGTAGTGGCCGATGCCGGCCCCTTGATTGCCCTGGCGCGCATCGGTCGGCATGATTTGCTCGCCCGCCTTTACGGGTCAGTCGTGGTACCTACCGCCGTCATGGAGGAACTCCAACTCGATTCCGGTCGGCCAGGTGCAAGAGCCTTGGGGGTAGCCCTGACTGCCGGATGGTTGGAAGTAATGGCGGCTCCAACTGATACATTCGGGCTCAAGCGGTTGCTTAATCCCGGCGAGGCCGAGGCAATCCTGCTCGCCGAGAAGATCGCTTGTCGCGTCCTGCTCATCGACGAGCGCCGCGGCCGTGTCATTGCCCGACGCCAAGGCATTCCCGTCGTTGGCATTGGAGGCTTCCTGATAACCGCCAAACGCAGGGGAGTGATCGAGTCAGTGACCACAGAGCTGGAACATCTCACCGAGAATGGCTATCGCCTCGCTCCGGTGCTGGTAAAGGAAATCCGGCGATTGGCCGGGGAGTAACCATACCGAAATGGACATGGCTTTTCAGCTTCCGGTGTTGGTCCGAATACCTGATCGCACTTCGAGGGCTACCTTCAGGGCCTCGAGTCCGACCCGACCGTCGACGAGTGGAGGACGGGAAGCTCGCACGCATTGGACGAAGGTCTCGAGCTCCCGGTCCAGGGGCTTGACCGGCTCGATCTCGATGCGTTCACGCACGATCTCGGGTCGCTCTACGCCCCGAGTCTCCTTGGGATAGGCGATGTCGATCGTCTGGGTGATAAAGTCCAGGGACAAGTAGCCGCTGGGCTGAAACACGCGGATACGCCGCATCTTCTTGTCCGAGACCCGGCTGGCGACCACGCTTGCCACCGCCCCGTCGGCAAACTCCAGACGGGCGTTGGCAATGTCGATATGCTCGGTCAGCACCGGCGTGCCCACCGCCGCGATGTGCCGGATCGGCGAGCCCATTAGCGCAAGGATGATATCGATGTCGTGGATCATGAGATCCGAGATGACATCCACGTCCGCTACCCGCTCAGTGAAGCCCCCCATGCGTTGGGCCTCCATGTAACGGGGCGCGGAGATTCTCCGGGCCAACGCCATGACCCCCGCGTTGAAGCGCTCCAGATGGCCGATCTGCAGGATCGCACCGGACCGCGCCGCAAGCCGTACGATCTCCTCGCCTTCCTCACCTGTGGCGGCAATCGGTTTTTCCAGCATCATGTGGACCCCGCGCCGCAGGAAGGGAGCCGCCACCTCCAGATGGACACTCGTGGGGGCAACGACACTCACGGCGTCCACCCGCCGGAGGAGCTCCTCCGCGTCGGTGAATGCGGAACAACCCACCTCCGCCGCTACGGCATGCGCACGATCGGCGTCCGGGTCCACGACCCCCACGAGTGCCACCTCGGGCATGCGGGAGTAAATTAGGGCGTGGAAGCGCCCCAGATAGCCAACACCCACAACGGCGACACGGAGCTGATTCGTCATTCAAGATCCCCCGGTTGGGTGGATGCCTTTCGCCAATCGAAAACTAGGAAGGATACCCGTTCACCCCACCGAATCTCACTCCCGAGAGGTCACTCATTTCTTTCTTCCAGGTCGTTAAATCCCTCAGAGAGAATTGGCTGAAGTGGCGATGGCCACACGCCCGAGCCAGAAGCTTCATAAGCTCGACCGAAGACTCAAGAAACCGCGCCAGTCTTTTTGATGCGACCCCAGGATCGACCTGTTTCCTAAGTTCGGGCCTTTGAGTCGCGATTCCTGCGGGGCAATTATTGGTATTGCACATTCGGGCGGCGACACATCCGATAGCCTGCATTGCTGCGTTGGATAGGGCGATTCCGTCAGCTCCGAGACAGAGGGCCTTGACGAAATCGGCCGGGGTCCTGAGGCCACCGGTGATGATTAAGGAAACATGACCATACTCATTCTTGTCCAGGTAGCTCCGGGCCCTCACCAATGCCGGAATGGTTGGAACGGAGATGTGATCCCTGAAGATCAACGGGGCCGCACCGGTTCCGCCGCCGCGTCCATCGAGAATGATGTAGTCGGCTCCGGCCTGTATAGCAAATTCAATGTCTTCTTCAATATGTTGGGCCGAGAGCTTAAACCCGATGGGAATGCCTTTGGTCAAGGCTCGGACCCGGTCCCCGAACGTTCGAAAATCATCGACGGATGATAAATCAGAAAATGTCGCCGGTGAAACGGCATCGGTTCCTTCCTCCAGCTGCCGAACTGCGGCAATCTTGCCCTTTACCTTGTTTCCCGGTAAATGACCTCCGGTTCCCGTCTTGGCACCCTGTCCGCCCTTGAAATGAAAGGCTTGTACTTTCGGCAGCAAATCTTCCGAGTATCCGAATTTTGCCGACGCAAGTTCATAGAAGTATCTGGAACACTGAGATTGTTCTTCCGGGAGCATCCCACCCTCTCCCGAGCAGATGCCCGTACCAGCCAACTCCGCGCCCCTTGCCAGGGCGACCTTGGCCTCCTCAGACAGGGCCCCGAAACTCATATCAGACACCAGGAGTGGAATCTTGAGGACGAGCGGTTTTTCGGCGTTCCTGCCGATAATGAGATCAGTTCCGATCTCCACGTCATCGAGAAGCGGTTTAGTTGCCAGCTGTGCGGTCAGGATCTGAATATCGTCCCATTTGGGGAGTTGTGGACCTGGAATGCCCATGGCTCCGACCTCGCCATGGTGCCCGGTTTTGCTCAACCCATTCTCTGCCAGCTCATGAATAAAGGCGACCTGGGGCTCTTCCGGTGTCGGGGTGGCCAGGTTCGGCGTCTTTGTTTCTGTACCTTGGTCCAATGGTCTCTCGCCGATGGATTTATGGCTGCCGTCGCAGTAGGGTGGATGCTTGGTCAGCTTGCACATGCATAGATAGGCAGCTTCCGATTCCTCCGCCTTAAACGGCTTTGGCGTGAAAGATGAGCCCTTATGACTTCCGTCGCAAAAGGGCTGCTTGGCCGATTTTCCGCATGCGCACCAATAATAGGTTTCACCAGCCTCGAGCCTTGTTTCAATGGGCTTATTGTCCGCAGCAATGGGTTTTTCCATATCGTTCTCCCCAGAGATGTCGGTATGCTGTCAGAACCAGTACAATAGTAGAGTTGTTCCGTTTGTTCAATTTGTTAATTTGTTGATTTTCAATACATTCTCATATTCCATAGGCCGACTGAGAGCAAAAAGAACCGATTCTTTCCACTCCCAGCCGGCCTTGGAATTTAGAAACACCCTGAAACATCAGCAAGTTATCGACAGGAACAACTCTAGTATCGAAGTGCCGATAGCACGGGAATCATTTTTTACCGCAAATGAACGCCAATAACGCAAATCGTCGAAACCGACTCGCGTCTGAACCGCTTAAGACGCTAAGGACGCAGAGAAGGCGCTAACAAGTCGGTTTCTGGACTAACACTCTGTGCGATCAGGGCAGACCGGATCACTGCTACAGCGGCTGGCGACCGGAGACCGGAAGCTGGCTGCAACTGTTGGATAGGGAGAACGCCGACATGGTTGAAGATGGAGCGGAAATAGAGGTCGAGGCATGACAGTACCGACGCAGCCGAAAGTTTACCACATCGTGCATGTAGATCGGTTGCCTTCGATCATTCAGAGCAAAGGGCTATGGTGTGATGCGGAGATGGTGAAACATCCAGGGCTGGGTACGACCATAGGGATGAATACGATCAAATCACGGCGTCTCTATGAACTGACATTAAATAGCCGCCCAGGATTATATGTGGGTAATTGTGTGCCGTTCTATTTCTGTCCACGCTCGATCATGCTCTACCTGATCCATCGCGGTAATCACCCAGAGCTTTCGTATCGCGGTGGCGAAGACCCAATCGTGCACCTGGAGTTCGATCTTCGTGACGCCGTTGCATGGGCCGAAGCGAATGATCGGCGTTGGGCTTTCACACTTTGCGAACGCGGGTTCTTCTTTTTTTGAAGACCGTTGTGATTTGTCGCAGTTGGATGAAATCGACTGGGAGGCTGTACAAACCAGGAATTGGCAATCCTCCAAGGATGCCAAACAGGCAGAGTTTTTGGTAGAAACCAGTTTTCCCTGGGAGTTGATTGAACGTATTGGGGCACGTACAGATCTAACCTATCGTCAAGTAGCCCATGCACTGGTTGCGAGCGATCACAGGCCGCGATTAGAGATAAAAACTGACTGGTATTATTGATGGGGATCTCAGAATGATCGAATACAAGACAGGCGACATCCTCACCGAGGATGCCGAGGCCATCATCAATACCGTCAACTGTGTCGGCGTGATGGGGCGTGGTATTTCGCTCCAATTCAAGAAGGCATTCCCGGAGAACTTCCAGGCCTACGCCGCTGCCTGCAAGCGCGAGGAGGTTCGGCCCGGCCGAATGTTCGTCTTCGCTATGGGTGGACTGACCAACCCGCGCTATATCATCAATTTTCCGACCAAACGCCATTGGCGCGGCAAGAGCCGTGTGGAAGATATCGACGCGGGTCTCGAAGCGCTGGCTGGAGAAATCAAGAAGCGGGGTATTCACTCCATTGCTATTCCACCGCTGGGTAGCGGCCTTGGTGGATTGGAATGGTCGGAGGTGAAACGACGTATCGAAGGAACGCTTTCTAATCTGGACGATGTACGAATCATCGTCTTCGAACCCAAGGGCGTACCAGCCCCCGAGGAGATGGTTCGTAACCGGGAAGTGCCCAAAATGACTCCGGGCCGGGCGGTTTTAGTAGAGCTGATGCGCTGCTACCTTGGTGGACTGCTCGATCCGTTCGTAACGCTGCTCGAAGTCCATAAGTTGATGTATTTCATGCAGGAAGCCGGCGAACCCTTACGACTGAGTTACAAACAGGCGCCTTATGGTCCCTATGCCGAGAATCTCCGTCATGTCTTGAATGCTATCGAGGGGCATCTGATTTCCGGTTACGCCGATGGTGGTGACACGCCGGATAAGCCCCTCCAGCTCGTGCCTGGTACCACGGAGGATGCAATGGCTTTTCTTGACGGACACGCTGAGACGAGAGAACGGCTCGCTCGTGTAACCAGGCTGGTGGAAGGGTTCGAATCGCCTTTCGGATTGGAGCTGTTGGCTACCGTGCACTGGGTGATAAAGCACGAGAAGGCTGACTCCCTGGAGGCAGTGATTCACCGCATTCATACCTGGAGTGACCGTAAACAGGGGTTCACCCCGCGTCAAATTAGTCTTGCGGTCGATGTGCTGTCACAACAAGACTGGATCGCCGAATTCAATTGATCTGGAGATTTTCAGATTAGATTACGGCAGCGCCGTTTGGAGAAACCACACAACACACCAAGGCGGTAGCCGGTCGGTCGCCGAGTCGATTGTCAGACCGGGAGGATAAGTATAAAGAGGCTTGCCGACGGGAAGGTCCGTGGCCGTGACCGGCAGGGACGAAGCGTCCAGGTTGGCCAGTAAGGTCAGTATAGAACCATCACCCAGACACCATACGATTCGCAGTCCTTGCTCCTTTATCTGACGGAAATCGCCGGCGTTGCCCTCCATACCGGCTAGACGCGGAATGATTTGGTTGTGGCGCAGCGTCAACAGATTCCGATAGAACCCGAGCCAGTCGGCATGCGGTGCCCCGTTCAGGCATCCCCAATCCAGCTTGCTGCGATCGAAGGTATTCGGGTCATTGGGGTCGGGGGGTGCCCGATGTTCCAAGCGCTGGGCGAACCCCTCAAAACAGGCAAATCCCCGGCGGCGACCCGCGGCGACCGCCGCCGCCAGCTCGGGGCCGAAATCACAGAAGAACTGAAAGGGCTGCGCGGCGGCGAATTCCTCGCCCATGAACAGCAACGGAGGGGCCGGGGCGAGCAGCACCAGGGCGATTGCGGCCCGTAGCCGCTCCGGGTCGGTGAGGCAGTGGATGCGTTCCCCGAATGGGCGGTTTCCCGCCTGGTCGTGATTCTGCAGAAAGGAGACGAAGGCCACCGGCGGCAATGCTCGGCTGGGCTCACCGCGCTTGGCACCGCCGCAATAGGCGGATGGCTCGCCCTGGTAGCCGAAGCCTTGGGCCAGGCAGCGTCCCAGGTACCAGACAGGCCGGTCTTTGAAGTCCCCATAGCAACCGTCCGCCTCGCCGGTGAGCAGGATATGCAGCGCATGCTGGAGGTCGTCGTTCCATTGCGCGGTATATTGCCGCGGGCGCCCGTTCCGGTCGCGGAGCAGATAGTGCGCCGCGTTGTCATCATTCTCCAAGATTGGGTGTACGTGGCGTTCACGGCCGGGGCCTTGGCGCACGGTGGCCGCCAACTCCGCGAGGAAATCCGGCGTCGAGTCGTCCCTGATGGCATCCACCGCATCCAGCCGCAAGCCGTCGAAGCGGTATTCCTCCAACCAATAGAGGGCGTTGTGGATGAAGAAGCGGCGCACCGTCTCGCTGCCGGGCCCATCGAAGTTGATGGCTGTCCCCCAGGGCGTGTGATGGCGTGCGGTGAAGAATTGCGGGGCATACTGGTGCAGGAAATTACCCTCGGGGCCAAAATGGTTGTATACGACATCCAGCAAGACCATCAGCCCTTTGCGGTGCGCCGACTGAATCAGCGCCTTCAGGTCCTCCGGCCGGCCATAGCTGCTGTCAGGGGCGAAGGGAAGCACCCCATCGTAGCCCCAGTTGCGCGCGCCGTGGAAGTCGGCGATCGGCATCAGCTCGATGGCGGTGACACCCAGCTCGGCCAGGTAGTCCAGGCACCGGGTGACGGCGGCGAAGCTGCCTTGCGGAGAAAATGCGCCGACATGCAGCTCGTAGACGACCGCCTCTTCCCAAGGTCGTCCGTACCAATCGGCGTCGGTCCACCGCCAACTCCGCGGGTCGATGACCTGGCTGGGGCCATGCACATCGTCGGGCTGAAAACGGGACGCGGGGTCGGGCACCCGTAACCCGCCATCGATGCAGTAACGATAACGGCTCCCGGCGGTGGCCCGGTCTGTCACCAAGCCGAACCAGCCTCCCGGCTCGCCGATCAGGGGTAGGATAGATTCACCCGTGTCCTCTTCGAGGCAGAGCTCGACCCGAGTGGCCGCGGGGGCCCAGAGGCGGAAACGCACCCGACCGTCGGCCTGTACCTGGGCGCCGAAGGGCATGGGATGGACCGAGTGCATCGGATCACGAACCCGTCGTCGGAAGCTCGCAGCTCCCGAAGAAGTCGTAGTGATCGACGGCCTCGAGAATGCCGAGCGCGTAGGGTTGGCCCGCAAAGTAGATCCGCTCCAGGTCTGCGAGCTGCGACAGCTCCTCGCCATGGCGGTTGGCGACGACCACCGCCAAGGTATTGCCGCGCATCATGTCTTCGTCCGCCCCGGAGCCGCCGGCGACCAAGATCCGTTCCAGCGGGATGCCCCAGCGTTGGGCGACGTAGCGCAGCGCCTGGCCCTTGCTGGCTCGGGATGGAACCACATCGAGGAATCTGCCGAAGGACTGAATCAGGTTCGCGGTTACATCCCGGCTTCGCAGCAGCGAGGTAAGCTCCTCGATATCGGGGGGCTGATCCGGGTCGTAGTGGTAAGAGACCTTGAAGTGGGTCTGTTCGCGCTTCGGTTGGGGCTCCAGTCCGGGAAACTCGGACAGGACCCGAAGCACCGTGGCGGGTCGCCACAGATAGTCGATGTGTTCGTTCCAGTATTGGTCGCGGGCGAGCCGCGGGGCATAGTGGATCTCGGTACCGAGACTGGTGATCAGGACATCAGGGTGGGGAATGCTATGGCGCTTAAGCTCCGCCAGGGCCGTATCCAAGCGGCGACCGGTCGCGATGCCGAAGGTCGCGCACTTGCGGTGTCCGTGCATCGCTGTGACGAATTGCCGTATGCCTTCGGCATCGCCGAGCAGGCTCTGGTCGATATCCGTGAACAGGGCCCGGTCACGATACCGTTTACCGCGCTTCGGCGCCAGGGGGATGGGTTCGTGACGCTTCAGCAGTGGCTTGGCGCGCCCCAGATAGCGCTCGGCATGGGCCGGCCAGGAATAGTGCTCGCGGACCTTGACGACGCCATTGTCGCGCATGCGACGGTAACGTTTCGGATCGGTCAGCAGCTTCAGCAGGGCCTGGGCGATGGCCGCCTTGTCGAGCGGGTCGACCAGAATGCCGTTATCGCAGTTACCGATGATGTCCACCGGCCCGCCGTTCTCCGTCGCGACCAGCGGCAGCCCGCTCGCGGCTGCTTCGAGGAGGGTCAGACCGAAGGGCTCGGTGAGGGCGGGATTGACGAATATCCCACCCCGCTCGGCCGCCAGGCGATAGAGCTCCGCGACCTGGTCCTGGGGGAGGTGCTTCGGCATGGCGACGCGTCCATAGAGATTGTAGGCGTCGATCCCGATCAAGAGCTCGGTCAGCACGGAGCGCGCACCCTCGTCGAGGTCCCGGATATCGTCACGATTGCCGGCGACGATCAAGAGGTTCGCTGTTTCCCGCAGGTCGTCGGACTCCCCATAGGCCTCGAGCAGGGTCTGGTTGTTCTTGCGCGCATCCGCCCGCGACAGGGCCAGGATCAGCGGTTTGTCCGGGTCTTGCAGGAAGCGCCGGATCTGGTCGGGAACCACGCTCGGCGGATCGCCCCTGGTTGAGACTGAGGAGGCCGGCGGATAGAAGCGACTCAGATCGGTACCCGGCGGGATGACCGCCATCCGCCCGGGTTGATAGTAGTCGTAGAGACCATACTGCTCGTCGATCTCGTGGTTGGTGCTGGCAATGACCAGATCCGCACCGGCGAGCACCTCCTCTTCGGCATCGACGCGGCGGTCCATGTGGTAGGTCTGGTTGATGGTCTCCTCACTCACGCCCGCGCTCAGGAGCCGCTGGCGTTTATCCCGCCCCAGGGAGTGTCCGGTGTGGACCAGAGGCACGCCGAGCAGGTTCGACAAACGCACGCCCACATAGCCCGCGTCCGCGTAGTGGCTGTGGATCAGATCCGGCATCCGCCCCCCGGCGTTCAGGGTCGTAACCAGGTTGTCCATGAAGCCGTCGAGGTGATCCCACAACCGTTCCTTGGGGATATATTCATCGGGACCGGCGTCGATGCGCAGGATGCGCGCCTTTTGGGACAAGGGTTCGACAGGCTCGGCGTAGTCGCCGGATACCGCCGGATCGACGATCCGGCGCGTGACCAGATCCACCTGGTCCACATCGTCGCGTTCGGCCAGCGCACGGGCGAGATCGACTACGTACAGCGTCTGTCCCCCAGTATCCGCGTCGCGTCCCAACTCCAGCCCGTTCCCGCGTATCAGACCATGGATGCTCAGCAACAGGATATACATGAATCTCGGTTTGCCCCGCTCCAGTTCTACGTTTAGCCTATTAACCTACAGATTTTCGGGGGGTACGTCGAGTCGGATTCCGGTACCGCGGGGTCGATTTTATCTCCCTTCACGCATCTTTCCTTCAGGAATCAAGCGTACAAATGAGTCAATTCGACATCACCACCGCCGACCTCGTCGTCATCGGGTTTTACTTCGCGATCATCTTCGCAAAAGGTTTCCAGATCGCCCGCCGCACCCATGATGCCAATGACCTGTTTCTGGCCGGACGGCGTCTGGGTTGGCTGCCGATCGGGCTGTCGTTGTTCGCCTCGAACATCTCGTCGACGACGCTCATCGGGTTGGCGGGCGCGGCCTACGTTTGGGGCATCGCGGTCGCCAACTACGAGTGGATGGCGGCCCCCATCCTGGTGGTCTTCGCCATCGTTCTGATTCCCCTGCGCCGCTGATCGGCAGCTTCGAAGGGCTCTTCCACTATCTCCAGACGGCATTGGCCTATCTGGTGCCTCCGGTTGCCGCCCTATTCCTGGTCGGGTCCCTGTGGCGGCGGCCGGGTCCCGGTGCGGTATTGGCGACCCTGATCGGGGGCCATAGCCTTTCGATGACCTTGTTCGCGTTGAGCCAGACCGGCCTGCTGAACCTGCACTTCACCCTGGTAGCAGGGCTGATCTTCGGGGTTAGTCTGGTGATTCTGGCGCTGGCGGGTCTCATGGGCCGACCCTCCGTGCCCGCACCGCAGAGCATATGGACGGCGGCGCTGGCACGGCCCGAAGAGCCGCAACCCTGGTGGCAAGACTATCGCACGCAAGCACTCGTGCTCTTGCTGATGACCGCAGTGCTGGTATGGAGTTTTCGCTAGCGGTCCTTCCTGTCCCCGGGAGCGCTTCCGGTCACCGCCTCGGTCAAGGATTTAACGAGCGATAAGGTATTTTCTACGGCCTTTATCGACAGCTCGGCCTGTTTGGCTACTCCGTCCGTGCTCAATTCGCCCTGGGCGACGGATTGCAGCGTCTTTACGGCCTCGCTCAAGGCGTCTTGAACCAGGGCCGTCTGTTCGGATGCCAGTTCGAGCGAGCCATCCACCAGTGCTGCGTCGATAGCGGCCAGTTTTTTCATCCCCTCGTGGTGATCTCTCAACAGGGTATCGACACTCAAGCGACCTAACCCGTAACCGGCAAGCACCCCCTTGATCTGATGCGTGATCTCGGCGGGATCGCTCAGCGAAAGCACGCTACGGAAATCCGTGACATACCGAGCATCGATCTCTTCCTCGGCGTCCAGCCAATCCTGGAAGGGATTGCCGCCTACGAACCCGCGCTTTTGCGCCCGGGCATAGGCATTCTCGCGGACTCGAAGCCAACGCGCGACGGGTGAAATCATCTGTTTCTCCGTGTCGGGAGAATCGGACCCGGCCCCGGTCGGCATGGTTTTCCCTGGGGCCGTTTCGCTACTGGAGGCACTGCTTTCGATGGTCATTGCTCCGCTCTCCGAATGGATCTTCTCGATAAGTATAATCGCTTCCGCCGGTCCGAAGCACCCTGAGAAATTCAAGCCCCTGGTGCGGGACCAGGATGTCCCACCATTTTCGTGCGCTTAAGTACTGAAATAAAGGCGCTCGGCGACCAGGTCCAGCGAACATCGGAGCCGGAAATCCCCCGGAAATCCCCCAAAAATTCTATAGAAGAAAGGATTGATCCAAATCATCCAATGGATGGATGCTTATCCCGTGGACAGGGACCAAGCCGAACAGGCATATTGCCCCGCAGCAAGGAAATGGGGTAACTTTGATATACTCGGTTGCCCGGGTGCGGGAAGGGGCGGCTATTTCCCCTATTCCCTATCCACACGGCTATTTGATTTTTCAATTCGGCCGGGGTCGTCGTGAGAATCAAGAATAACAGGTTGCTATGAATACTAAGGCCACTTCCATGAATAAAGACCTTCCAAACGGGGTTATGCTCAATGCCTATCCTGACAGCATCGGCGGGACCCTATCCGATGTCGTAAGCGTGTTGGAAAGGCCGGAATTTAAAGACACCTTCTCCCTCTTCTATATTCTACCGACCTTCTTCAATAGTGACCTGGATCGCGGATTCTCCATTATCGACTACGACCTCAATCCTGAGCTGGTCTCCCGACAAGACCTGGATGTCCTTGATAGACTCAATATCAGATTGAAGTTCGATCTTGTTCTAAATCACCTTTCCGTCGGCTCCCCCCAGTTTCAGGACATGCTCGAATATGGAGACGAGTCGAAATATAAGGACTTCTTTATCGATTGGAACGAGTTCTGGCACACCCACGGCGAGCTGGGCGCCGAAGGTTACGTCATACCCAGAGAAGACTGTTTGCAGATGCTCTTTATGCGCAAGCCCGGCCTTCCGATCTTGAAAGTGCGGTTTCCGGATGGAACGGACAGGCCCTACTGGAACACCTTTTATCAGGAGGTGAAACATCAGCGGATCACCCCTCAGGATCTGGCGGGTATCGAAGGGATCGGACCGGATCAGGCAGAGGAAATTGCCGCCACTGTCAACGCCGCAATCGACGCGAGGAGGGCACCTGCCGCGATCGATTTGGGTAGGTTTTCCGATTACAGGGAAGCCGTCATTTCAGTGGTCGAGCGGAAACGCAGCTACCTGGGACAAATGGATCTCAATGCCCAATCGGAAGGTATTTGGGATTTCTACGACGAGACCTTGAAAAAGCTGCGCGACTATGGCGCGACTTTAATCAGGCTGGATGCGTTCGCCTATCTGCACAAGCAACCCGGTATGGTCAATTTCTTCAACAAGCCGGGCACCTGGGAGTATCTGGAGCGACTGAAGCGGATAGCCGATAAGTACGGCCTGATCCTCCTACCTGAAATCCATTCGGAATATGGCTACGGGCTCCATGAAGAGGTGGCGGGCAACGGATTTCCCATTTATGACTTCTTCTTTCCAGGCCTGGTGATCGATACCCTGGACCGCGGCAAAAATAAGCCCCTGCTGCGCTGGATCGAGGAGCTGACGCAAAAGGGTATCAAAACGGTCAATATGCTGGGATGTCACGACGGCATCCCGGTACTCGACTTGAAAGGGAAGGATATCGGCTTCTCGAATGAAGGACTCTTATCGAATGAAGAGATCGATGCCGTTATCGAAAGGATCCTCGACCGGGGCGGTCGAGTGAAGAACCTCTATGGCCCGGATGGAAAGAAGATCTCCTATTATCAGGTCAACGCGACCTTTTTCAGCGCCTTGGGTGAAGACGAGCAGAAGCTGCGTCTCGCCCGGGCGATTCAACTCTTCATGCCGGGTATCCCGCAAGTCTGGTATCTCGATCTGTTCGCGGGCAAGAACGATTATGCAGCAGCCGATCAGGGTGGTACCGGGGGCCACAAGGAAATCAATCGCACGGCGCTGACCATGAGCGACATCGAGCAGGGACTCGCCAAACCGATTGTGCAGGACCAACTGCGGCTCATAAGGCTGCGTAACATCTCCCCCGCGTTCAACGGCAAGCTGGAGGTTATGGATACGGAGGCCCACCGCCTGCACTTGAAATGGGAAAACAATGGAAACACGGCCATATTGAAGGCCGATCTGCGCGACTACGGCTTTAGCGTTGTCCATAAGGATGCCGCCGGTGAAGAAGAGGTGCTCTCGTATCCTTAGAAGCCATGAAGCCCGCGTAGGATGCGGTGAGTAACACGAACCGTATCAGCATGAACGAGTACAGATGCGCACAAAAACCGGAAGCAAGAACCACGAATGCACACGAATGGACACGAATATTTCCACCGGCCCCAAAAGTCCCTCTCCCGCCGGGAGAGGGGCTTTGAGGCTTAACTTAATGACATTGCAGCTATCCCCTGATGTATTACAGGTCGTGCTTGCTGTTGCCGCCGAGGTCATGCGGGAAGAGACGATAAGAATATGAAGTTGACATTTGTTCATGGCGCAAACGGCAAACCGGTTGCCAGCCGAATGCTCGAAAACTCGTTATCAAATAGCGCCGATTTCCGTGGCGAGTGCTTCTTCGGCTATCCCCTGATCGCCACGCCGGAAGGCAAGTTCGCTATCGATGCCACTTTGGTCTCACCCGACAAAGGGATCATCCTCTTTGATCTGGTCGAAGGCACCCGGTTAGGGTCCTACGGCGAGCGGCAAGACGATATCGCCAATAAGATCGAGGCACGCCTGAAGGTCCATCGTGAGCTGGTCGTCGGGCGCAGGCTCGGCGTGGAGATTCACGTCATCACCTTTGCCCCTGCCGTAACGGATACGGCACAGTATCGACAGGACGGCTATCCGATCAGCAATGCTGATACGCTTAGGAGTGTTATCGCACAACTGAGCTGGCCTGACGCAAACGAGACAAAATCTCGCGCGGTGCTGTCGGCCATCGAGAGCATCTCCTCGATTCGCAAAAGCCGCACCAGGCGGGAAGTAGTTCGTGAAGACTCCCGCGGCGCCAAACTCAAGCGACTGGAAGACGCAATCGCCACCCTCGATCATCGCCAGAACCGTGCCGTTATCGAGACAGTCGATGGCGTGCAGCGCATCCGCGGTTTGGCCGGTTCCGGAAAAACGATCGTCCTGGCGCTGAAGGCCGCCTATCTACACAGCCAACACCCAAATTGGCGTATCGCTGTCACCTTCAATACCCGATCCTTAAAGGGACAGTTCAGAAAGCTCATTAACAATTTTTGTATCGAACAGACAGGCGAGGAGCCCGACTGGACTAAGATTCGGGTCGTCAATGCCTGGGGGACACCGGGAGGGGAGGATCGCGACGGCATCTATTATGAATTCTGTCGTGCGTTCGGCACGGAGTTTTTCGACTTTCGGAGTGCAAGCAGCCGGTTTGGGGGCTCTGAGCGCGCATTCGATGGCGCCTGCCGCAAGGCACTTGCCGAGATTGGTCAGTCCACAGCCCTTTACGATGCGATACTCGTCGATGAGGCGCAGGATTTTTCGTCCGCATTCCTGCGCTTGTGCTACACGATATTGCGTGATCCCAAGCGCCTCGTGTATGCCTACGATGAGCTGCAAAGCCTGTCCGGGGAGTCACTATCCTCGCCGGAAGACGTGTTCGGCAGAGATGAGAAGGACAGACCTTACGTTACGCTGGGTAATGACCCCAAGCGAGACCTTATCCTGCAGAAATGCTACCGCAACTCGCGTCCCGTGCTCGTTACCGCCCACGCCCTCGGTTTCGGCATTTATCGGCAGTCGCCCCGGGAGCGTGAGACGGGCCTGGTACAGATGTTCGACCACCCGCGTCTCTGGGAAGAAATCGGTTACCGCGTCACGGAGGGAGAGCTTACCGCAGGACAAGGCGTCGTGCTGCAACGCACGGACGAGACGAGCCCTAAATTCCTGGAGGAACATTCGTCGATCGATGATCTGGTCGAATTCTATGAGTTTGGGAATGAAGCCGAGCAGAACGAATGGCTGATCCGGGCCATTCGGATGAACCTCGAACAGGACGAGCTCCGCCACGACGACATCGTCGTTATTCACCCCGATCCGTTCACCACCCGTGAGAAGACCGGGCCAATCCGAAGCCGGCTATTCGATCTGGGTATTCCATGTCATCTGGCCGGCGTCGATACCAGCGCCGATGTCTTTTTCAAGACCGAAACCCAATCTATTACCTTCACTGGCATCTTTCGCGCCAAGGGAAACGAGGCCGGGATGGTGTACATCATCAATGCCCAAAGCTGCCATTCACAAGGGCGGGACCTCGCCGGCCTGCGGAACCGACTGTTCACTGCCATTACGCGCAGCAAGGCCTGGGTACGGGTATTCGGATACGGACCGGGCATGGCTGCGATCAAGCAGGAATTCGAGACCCTGAAGGAGCATGCCTTTATGCTCGGTTTCGTCTACCCGACCAAGCTGCTGCTTGAAAAGCTACGGGTCGTACATCGAGATCTTTCACCGGACGAGCGTAAACGCTTGGAACGAGGGACCCGAGGCCTGAATGAGCTGGTCCGAGACCTGGAATCCGGGAAGATTCATGTAGAAGACATCGATGCGGAGACACGGGAGAAGTTAAAGAAGCTGTTGCTTGAGAGTTCGGAATGAGGGTCCCTACGCATCAATCGATCATGCGTCAGATAGACGATCTGGTCTCCAAGCTGGTCAAGTTGGGGCTAGCCGATGATTCAAACCACACTGTACCCAAGCAAATGGCTAAGAGGCTGTCTAAAAAGGGACCGTAGGCCGTAGGCTGGGTTGCGGCCAGGGACGGCCAAAACCCAGCAATAACCACAGCTGG
>NZ_FLUY01001472.1 GCF_900092655.1 Candidatus Thiosymbion oneisti | reverse complement strand
AGAGGCTTACTCGATTTCTATCGGCGCCGACGCAAGCTCTGCTACTGAGGCCGTTGACACTAACTTAATGGCAGTGACGC
>NZ_FLUY01001025.1 GCF_900092655.1 Candidatus Thiosymbion oneisti | reverse complement strand
TGGAGCGTCAGATCCCTCCTCCGTCGGGACCAGGTCTGCTCCCACGCTGGAGCCTGGGGAGCCAGCCGAAAATCAATGCCA
>NZ_FLUY01000809.1 GCF_900092655.1 Candidatus Thiosymbion oneisti | reverse complement strand
AGGGGTTAGTCCCGAGCTACCGCACCAGCGCTGAGTTTCGACGGGTCAACGGGAGCGCATGGCGGGCGGCCAACCGTGATTTCGTCGTGCTGTGCCAAAAGCTGGAGCTGCTGGGCGCAGAAACGATCGGCATCGACGGTTGGTTTTTTCACGCCAGCGCCAGTGACGCCAGCATCACGACGAAGAAGGGCTTAGAAGCTGAACTGAAGCAGATCGAGC
>NZ_FLUY01001024.1 GCF_900092655.1 Candidatus Thiosymbion oneisti | reverse complement strand
CCGCCCCAGGGACGGGGCAGGTAGGCAGCGAACCGCATCTTTGGACGGCGGCGTGCCCAACAAATCATTTAAATATCAACCACCACCTACGGAAAGCATTACCTACCAGCCCAAAGGAACCAAGGTCGGATAACCGCCAATGCCTATCAGCACAGAAGAGCTGCGTCCGCTGGAGCGGACAAGCTGCCGTTCCCACCTGTCTGCGTGCAAGGACGCACAGGCAGACGCTGGAGCGTGGGAACGAGCGTGACCTATTGATTTTCTATTGGCATTGATTTTCGGCTGGCTCCCCAGGCTCCAGCGTGGGAGCAGACCTGGTCCCGACGGAGGAGGGATCTGACGC
>NZ_FLUY01001023.1 GCF_900092655.1 Candidatus Thiosymbion oneisti | reverse complement strand
CTGGCATTGATTTTCGGCTGGCTCCCCAGGCTCCAGCGTGGGAGCAGACCTGGTCCCGACGGAGGAGGGATCTGACGC
>NZ_FLUY01001022.1 GCF_900092655.1 Candidatus Thiosymbion oneisti | reverse complement strand
AAAACAAAGGGTTAGACGCCAAATGGTCCTCGTAACATACTGATTTTAAAGAATGTTACAAAGGGAACAACTCTAATAAAAATTGGACCGGGTGCAGATTTCTATGGTTTAGATACGGCAGTAATCCGTCTATTGTATGTTAGGCGTTTTTATTAATCTAATGAAGTTTTCGTTTCACCCCGAAGCGGAAGAAGAATTTAATAAAGAGAAGTAATATGGAAACTAATGATGAAAAGACAGTTGTAATGCTATCCGGCGCCAACAGAGGAATTGGTGAGAAAATAGCAAAGAGACTGATTTCCGAGGGGTATATTTTAAGTCTTGGCGCACGTAGAATCGAGATGCTTCAAAACAAGTTCAATGCATTTGATAGGAATACGGTATTGTGTAACTGGTATGATGCCAAAGTACCTGAGTCAGCGACGAAATGGATTGATGCTACCATAGTAAAATATGGTCATATCGATGTCTTGATAAATAATGCCGGCATCTTTTGCTCAACTACAATCGAAGAGTTTGATGAAGAAATTGTGGATGAACTATGGACTGTAAACGTCAAAGGTCCATTGCGTTTGATAAGCTTGGCTTTCCCCTATTTGAAGAAAGCAGGAAGGGGCAAGGTGATTAATTTAGTTTCTTTGTCCGGAAAAAGAGTAAAAGGGCAATCGGTAGGGTATGCGATGAGTAAATTCGCGCTCACGGCACTGACACATTCAGTAAGATATTCCGGTTGGGAACATGGCATTAGAGCAACAGCAGTTTGCCCAGGATGGGTCAATACACAGATGGCCGAAGATGCCAGCCGAAGTATTATTGAGCCAAAACAAATGACGCAACCGGAAGATGTGGCTACTCTTATTTCAACACTTCTTAAGTTGCCGAATACTGCATCTATTTCGGAACTATATGTCAATTGTGTTCTGGAAAGTTCATATTAACACCTTTGATTGATAGAATATGTTCGCTTTCGGTCGCAAGAAATCCGCCCGTTTAGGGCTGGACATCGGTTCTACGGCAATCAAGCTAGTGGAGTTGTCCCAAGCGAGAGGCACCAGCTTCTCTGCAATTCACGTAGAAAACTATGCGATCGAGCCACTACCCCCGAACGCGGTTGTAGAGAAAAAGATAGCGAACGTACAGGCCGTCGGTGCAACGATCAGAAAAGCGGTCGCGCGTTCCGGAACCAAGGTCAAGCGTGCGGCTACTGCACTATCCGGATCGGCGGTCATGACTAAGGTCATTCCCATGTCGGCCACCCTGAGTGACGCGGAGATGGAGGCGCAGATCCAACTCGAGTCGGATCAATACATCCCCTACCCCATTGAAGAAGTCAACACCGACTTCGGTGTCTTGGGTCCTTCCGATTCGGGTGGTAATCTGGTCGATGTCTTGCTCGCCGCGTCGCGCCGGGAAAACGTGGACGACCGGGTTGCCGCCCTGGAGATCGGTGGCTTGAGCGCCGCTATCATCGATGTGGAGGCCTACACCATGGTATCCGCCTGCACCCTGCTGTCTGACGCAGGCATGGACCGGACGGTGGCCATCGCCGATATCGGCGCCGCCACCACGACCCTGCACGTGCTTCACGAGGGTCAAACGGTCTATACCCGGGAGCAGGGCTTCGGTGGTCACCAACTCATCGAAGAGGTCCAGCAGCATTACGGCATGGACCGCGACCAGGCACTGCAGCAAGTGATTGAGGATAACCTACCGGATAGCTATGCCACCGAGATTCTGGATCCCTTCAAGGAGGCACTAGCGCAGCAGATCAGCCGGGCACTCCAGTTCTTTTACTCCACCGGTACCTTCAACCGCGTGGACCGGATCGTCCTTGCCGGGGGCGTGGCCGGTATCCGGGGCATTGGCGCCTTGCTGGAGGAGCGCCTCGGCATTCCAACCGCCGTAGCCAACCCTTTTAGCCGCATGTCCCTGTCGTCCAAGGTCGGATCAGCGGCGTTGAATCGGGACGCGCCGGCGATGATGATCGCGGCTGGCCTGGCCCTGAGAGGGTTCGACTAGATGGTGCGCATCAACCTGTTGCCGTGGCGCGAGCTCAAAAGGCGCCGGCGCCGGCGCGAGTTCGCCGCCATTGCGGCGACCGGGCTGACGGCGACTCTGACCCTCGGTTTGGTGCTGCACCTGAATCTGGAGGGACTGATTTCCGGCCAACAGGACAGAAACCGGTTTCTGCGCAACGAGATCGGCCAACTCGATGGGCAAATCCGCGAGATTCGGGGTCTGGAAAAGACCAAGGAGCGGTTGTTGGGAAGAATGTATGTAATCCATCGACTGCAGATGAGCCGCCCGGAGATGGTCCACCTCTTCGACGAGTTGACGACCGGGACCCCCGAGGGTATCCATCTGACCAGGATCAGCCAGAGCGGACGCTCCATAGTCCTGGAAGGACGCGCCCGCTCCGACGCCCAGGTTTCCGCCTTCGTGCGCAACATCGAGGCATCCCAGTGGATCGGAAAGCCCGCATTGCTGCTTATCGAGCATAGAGACAAAACAGGTACGGGATTGAGCCGTTTTCGACTGCGTTTCGAGCAGCTTGCGGAAGCCGGAAGGGAAGCGGAAGAAACCTGAACACAACCGGCGCGAGAACCGGCAGTGGACCTCAATCAACTGACCGAGCTGGACCTGGAGCAAATCGGCGAGTGGCCAGGTCTAGCGAAGGCGATGCTGATACTTCTCCTCTGCGGGGGCATCGCCGGGGCCTGGTATGCTTTCGATACCAAGGGTCAACTCCAGCGCCTGCGGACCGCTGAGCAGGAGGAAACGAGCCTGCGCCACGAGTTCGAGTCCAAACAACAACAGGCCGCCAACCTGGGGGCCTACCGGCGGCAACTCGCGGAAATGGAGGAATCCTTTAGTACCATGCTGCGCTGGCTTCCGAACCGGGCAGGGGTCGCGGCACTGCTGGCGGACATCTCGCAAACCGGGCTCGCTGCCGGACTGGAATTCGAGTCCTTTCAGCCCGCGGACGAAACGCGCCAGGATTTTTGTGCCGAGCTCCCTATCCATATCCACGTCACCGGGCGCTTCCACGAACTCGGCCGTTTCATCAGCGGATTGGCTGCGTTACCCCGGATCGTTACCATCCACGACATCGACATCGGTGCCCGCCAGGGTGAACACGATGCATCCGGCACAGGGGTACTCCTGAATCTCAAGGCCACTGTCAAGACCTATCGGTATCTCGACGAGGAAACGGCCGAATGAGCCCCCGCGCTTACTTCGCTGTGCTGGCCTCGATGGTCCTGGTCGCTTGCGGCAACGACAATATGACCGATCTGGAGGAATATGCCCAACGGGTGAAGGGACGCAAGCCTGGTCCCATCGATCCACTACCCGCGCTCGAGCCGATCGACAGCTTTTCCTTCGAACCCAAGAACCGACGCGATCCCTTCGTACCCGAGCGCCGAAATGTGGCCGCGGTCGTCGCACCCGTCGTCCACGGCATCGGACCTGATCCGTTGCGGCGCAAAGAAGCGTTGGAACAGTTCCCCCTCGACGCCCTCACCATGGTGGGCACCCTGGCGCAGGGGGGAATCATCTGGGCCTTGATTAAGACGCCCGACCGGACTCTGTTCCATGTGGACGTCGGTAATTACATGGGCACGAACCAAGGCCGGATCACACGCATTACCGAGGATGAGATCGAGCTGACCGAGCTTGTCTCCGATGGCGGCGAATGGCATGAACGCCGGGCCACTCTCGCCTTGAGTCGCTAGTACCTGGTTTCGATCGATATTGCTAGTCCAAACACTGGAGCGGGTAGGCCAAGTGTGTGAGCCTGCAGATACTATGAACTTGCAACATCGGTCGAAACTAGGTACTAGTACAGATGCTCTCAACTACCGAATAACATCGAGCCGGTAGGCCCCTCACGGATTAGCCGCAAATCGACGCAAATGGCTTAAGAACGGTCAATGATGACGGGTCGATTGCGACCGATTCGCGTTTATTTGCGGCAAAAACAACCCCCATAGATGTACGCTGCACCACAGATGTTATCGGTACTTCGGTACTGCTGTACTGGCCTGCGGAAGACCAAGGCGCGATGAACGGTTTGTCGCTTGCCTCGATTCGGCGCCGGACCGATCATGTCTCATTATCGGAAAAGTGCCTGTACAGGTCTGCGATACTGGTACTCTTGCTGTGGCAGGTTCCGTGGACGCTGGTGATCGCCGCACCTCTATTGAAGGATGCAGAGTACGCAGCCTGGCCTGGGAATCGATCGACGGCGGATCGCCCCCGATCTCGATCCGGTGTCCCCAACGCCGGCATCGGCACCGTCCAGTCCTTTCCTCTGAAGTCGCCGCCTTCGGCCAAGCCGGGACGGAAGGACCGGAGCCGCCGAGATGGCAGATACACGGGGGATCGCATCTCCCTGAACTTTCAGGACATCGAGGTACGTGCGGTGCTCCAGCTCCTGGCGGACTTCACCGAGCTCAACCTGGTTGCCAGCGACACGGTGACCGGTAATATTACCCTGCGGCTAAAAAACGTCCCTTGGGATCAGGCCCTGGACATCATCCTCAAAGCCAAGGGACTCTCCATGCGGCGCATGGATAATGTCATCATGGTGGCCCCTACCCTGGAGATCGTCCGGCAGGAAGAGGCAGAGCTTTTGGCCAACCAGAAGATCGCAACCCTGGCGCCGCTGCACTCCGAGTTCATCCAGATCAACTACGCCAAAGCGGACGAGCTGACGGCGCTCTTAAAATCGAAGGAGAACCAGTTGCTCTCCGAGCGCGGCAAAGTCACCTTCGACGAGCGCACCAATACCCTCCTGGTGCAGGATACCCAGGCCAAGTTGGAGGACATCCGACACATCGTCCAAAGACTGGACGTGCCGGTGCGCCAGGTTATGATCGAGTCACGTGTGGTCGTCGCCAACAACGATTTCGCGCGGGATCTGGGGGTGCGTTTCGGGTTCAGCCGGTGGCAGGAAAATGTCAACACAGGTAACTTCAATGAGATCACAGGCGCCGTCGAGGGCCATATCCAGGATACCGCCAATGTCCATCAAGTGCGGGATCCCGCCCTTGCCGGTGTCGGCACGATCCAAATCCCTAACAGTACCGTCCCCCTCATAGTCAATCTCCCCGTTGCCAACCCTACCAGTGGGGCCAACTTTCTCCTCGGCAAGATTGGATCTTATCTGCTCCAGCTCGAACTCACCGCCATGCAACGAGAAGGGCGTGGGGAAATCATCTCCAGCCCGCGGGTGATTACTTCCGACAACCAGGAGGCGACCATCAAGGTTGGGCAAGAGATTCCCTATCAGGAACACCAGGAACTGGGCAGGACCACCGTGGCCTTCAAAGAGGCCGTGCTCGAGCTCAAGGTCACCCCCCAGATTACTCCCGACGACCGGGTCATCATCGGCCTCAAGGTCAAAAAGGACAGTGCGGACTTCACCCGCGAGGTTCAGGGCGTACCGCCGATCGATACGCGCTCGGTAGAGACGAACGTGCTGGTGGACAACGGCGAGACGCTGGTGCTCGGCGGGGTATTCGAGCGCACCAAGGAGTTCAGCAAGAAGCAGGTACCCTGGTTCGGCGACCTGCCCTTGCTCGGCCACCTCTTTAAAGCCACCACCCGCAGAGACAACAACAACGAGCTCTTGATCTTCGTTACCCCCAAGATCCTGAAAGCGAGCGACGCCGAACCCTGAGAACTCACTGCAAACATGCGGGATAATAACCCCACGCTGGCCTCGTCCGCTGCACGCGCGAGACGATGATACAGCCACCGGTTCCTGATCGGTCCCATCCGCGTCCTCCATAGCGCGGTGATGGCACAACCAATTAGTCTCGTGCCGATCTTGCCCGCGACGACAAAATCTGGCATACCTTTAGTACATGATGCGGTTCAAAAATATCTTTCTCGTAGGTCCCATGGGGGCGGGTAAAAGCACCGTGGGACGCCAACTGGCTGCGGCCCTGTCTTTCGAGTTCAAGGACAGCGACCAGGAAATACAGCGCCGTACCGGCGTCGATATTCCGACCATCTTCGAATACGAGGGTGAGGAAGGATTCCGACAACGGGAGCGGCAAGTGATCGAGGAGCTGAGCGGGCAAAGCGGCATCGTAATGGCCACCGGCGGCGGTACCGTACTCAGGTCGGACAATCGCCGGGATTTGACATCCCGAGGCGTTGTGGTCTACCTGCATTGCAGCCCTGAGCAACAATATGCGCGTACCGCCCGCGACCGCAACCGACCGTTGCTGCAGACCGAAGAGCCCTTGGCACGCCTGCGTCAGCTCACGGAGGAACGCGACCCCCTGTACCGACAGGTCGCCGACATCGTGGTTTCCACCGAACGCCGGGGTACCCCATCGGTGGTCAAGGAAATCCGCCGTCGCCTCGAATCCGACACCCCGTAAGCCGGATCGAGCACGTGTTCAGAACCCTCGAAGTCGACCTGGGTCCGCGCAACTACCCCATCCACATCGGCCCTGGGCTGATCGACGAGCCGGCAATCCTCGGAGCCCGGATCGTCGGACACCAGGTCATGGTCGTCACCAACGAGACCATCGCCCCCCACTATCTGGACCGGATAGAGCGTGCCCTCGGCACCTATCGGATCGCGCGGGTCGTACTCCCGGACGGCGAAGCATACAAAACGCTGGAAACCTGGGGCCACATCATGGACGGCCTCCTGGACCACCGCTTCGCGCGCGACTGCACCTTGATCGCGCTCGGGGGTGGCGTGATCGGCGACATCGCCGGTTTCGCAGCAGCCTGCTACCAACGGGGGGTCGCCTTCATCCAGGTACCCACCAGCCTCCTCGCCCAGGTCGACTCCTCCGTCGGCGGCAAGACCGGCGTCAACCACGCCCAGGGCAAGAACATGATCGGCGCCTTCCACCAACCCCGCGCCGTGATCGCGGACACGGACACCTTGGACACCCTACCGGACTCCGAGCTAGCGGCAGGGATCGCCGAGGTGATCAAATACGGCCTGATTCGGGACCCGGCGTTCTTCGCCTGGCTCGAGGCAAACATCGAGCAGCTGCGTGCCCGGGATCCGGATGCGCTCGCCTATGCGATCGAGCGCTCCTGCCGCAACAAAGCGGAGGTGGTTGCCGCCGACGAGTTGGAGGCAGGCGAGCGGGCCTTGCTGAATCTGGGCCACACCTTCGGACATGCTATCGAGACGGGCGCCGGCTATGGTACCTGGCTGCACGGCGAAGCAGTCGGAGCCGGCATGTGCATGGCCGCCGATCTCTCCGCCCGCCTCGGCTGGCTTGATGACAACTCCGTCCAGCGCATTCGGTCACTGATCGCCGCAGTCGGGCTCCCCACCACCCCCCCCGCGAATATCAGCTCAGCGCGCTTGCGCGAGCTGATGGCCATGGACAAAAAGGTCATGGACAACCGACTACGCCTGGTACTCCTGCAAGGCATCGGTAAAGCCCTGGTCACCGCCGATTTCGATCATGTAAAGCTCGACGAGACACTGACCGAAGCAGCAGACCTACGTGCCGCGGAATCGCCTGAACCGCAGAGACACTGAGGACGCAGAGAAAGCGATAATAAAGCGTGTTTCTGCGATCAATGCGCAGCGAGCAATCCTTAATTCAATGCCATTAAATCAAGTTCGGATGATGGGCACCGGCCGTCCCTGGCCCTTTGCCCATCCTACGAGCTGGCAGGTCAAGAACCCCGCAACCGGCCGTCTCGAACGCCTCCCTGCCGAGACCTTTGGCCCCATCCCCGGCCTGGACCCGTAGGGTGGGCTGTGCCCACCAACCCACCCGGATGAGGCCACGGGACAGTTTGAACCCCAAAGACGCATATTGAGCATAGGAAAATATGGATAGGTTGAACAAGGCGTAGGATGCGGTGAGCGCAGGAAATCTTTCAGGATGGCACTGCCGGGTGGCGCGAACCGCATCAATGGTGTGGTGAGCGTACCGAACCATCTTGCACAGCGAACCGCATCTCTGGATGGCCCGCCTGCCTGTGCGTCCCGCACGCAGACAGGTGCCCAACATTTTTGTCATCCCGAGCGCAGCGAGGGATCTTGTTGGACATGCCGCCTGCCTGCCGGGAGGTACCCATCATTGATGGGCACGCTGCGCTCTGTGCATCCGATCAAGCAGTCGTGACCCTACCGAATTAAGTGGCATGTATAGCAAGGCCAAGGGCTACACCAACGATTTCGACGCCATGCCCGACGAAGTACAATTGGCTTTGTTCGATATGATTTTCAACCTTGGCCAAACCAAATTACGCACGATTTTTACCGAGTTCAACAAAGCCATCAAACACGAAAAGTGGGATGAAGCGGCCAAACAATCCAACCGTCCAGACGTTAATGCTGCGCGAAACACTTAGAGGCCGTCTAAAAAGACATAAGTTAATAGAAAATCACCCAACGGTCATTTTATAGGGTGTCTGGTTATTACAAATCTGGCGGAGAAGCAAGCGACCCGATGCGAGATAAACCTGAGCTTCACTCGAAGTTGGCTTGCGTTCGTAATCTTTACTTAACCGACGTGATCGAACCAGCCAAGCAAAGGTTCTTTCAACCACCCATCGACGAGGCAACACCTGGAAACCGCGAAGCCCGGTTTGTTTTCTAACGACCTCGATCAGGCATCCGAATTGGAGCCAGAGCCAATCAGAAAGCGCCGGGCCAGAATAACCGCCATCGGCCCAGATTTTTGTGATGGTATGAAGGAATGAGAACATATCCGTTATGAGCTGACGAGCCGCTTTCCCATCGAATACATGGGCTGCGCACACCCGAACAATCATCAGACAACTCATTGTATCGACAAGGATATTTCTTTTTCTTCCGTTAACGAGCTTGCCTCCATCGAACCCTGATTCCAGATAGGATTCTGGAGTTCCCTTGACGCTTTGACTATCAATGATGGCCGCCGTTGGGTCTGGATTTCGGCTTTTTTTTCACGTCAATGCTCACGTAGCGTGGTATTGACTTTTTCCAGCGTTCGATTGTCCGTCCATTTGTTGTAATAATCGTTAACGAGCTGGTAAGGAGGAAAGTCTGTTGGCAGATAGCGCCATGGACAACCGGTTTTATTCAGATAAAAAATCGCATTCAGGATTTCGCGGAGATCGGTCGGTCGTGGCCGTCCAGTGGTATAGGGTTCGAGTTCCTCAAAGATGGACTGGAGGATTTCCCATTCTTCATCAATGAGGTCGCTCGGGTATCTGACACGGAGATTGAGTCTTTTCAGAAGTCATATTGGAATCCGAAAGAGAAGTGCTCATATCGTATTATACTCCAGAAAATCCAAATTTTTATTCAGTAAAATCAATGTGTTAGTTTTTAGACAGCCTCTTAGTTTATTGCTGCTTTCTAAGCCTAGTTTTTCGGCTGAGGCTAAAGTGGTATGGCGTAACGGATAAAATGAAGGCGATTAGTTTGATGCCTCAGTTAGTCTTCATCTCTCTCAGGCATAAAAGAAAGGGACCCCCATCTTTTTGAATAATTATTAATGTATTAGATGAATAATTTGGATCGAGGGATATTGTTGAAAAACCGGCTTGGACACATAACGTAAAAGAATATGAAGCTATGCAAGTTCTAGAATATAAACTTCAAGTTCGTTTTAAGGACGATAGTGGTTAAGGTTTAAATGGAAACATAGCCAATAGCAGTGTGCTGGGTACGCCACGAGCTGCACCCCCTCTCCCTCTAGAAGAGGGTCGGGGAGAGGGGATCAAACAAGAAGTGGGGAGTGGTTAATGAACCGCTCTACTACCTAGCTTCAGTCTATCTTTCTGGTACGGGATTGACAGGCACAATGAGGTGCCCACAGGGCTGGCCGCATCGTACAGGAAAAATAGACCGAAACTGGGTACTACGCTAACCACTTAAAAATTTGCTACTACCCGATTAGGCAAAAAATAGCTCCCACTCCGGGACCACTCGGCGGAGATCAGGGCGTACGTGCCACTGCCCAGACGTCCACACGCTTGACGCCGGCCTTCAGCAGCACCCTGGTCAGCTCCGAGACAGTGCTCCCGGTGGTGACCACGTCGTCCAGAATCGCTACCCGTTCGACGCCCGGCGGGTGCAGGATACGGAATGCCCCACGGACATTAGGCTGCCGCTCCTTCCGCGCCAATCCGGCCTGGGGTGGCGTAGCCGAGACCCGCACGCAGCTATGGACATCCACCGGGATCGAAAACACGCGACCCAGGGTGCGGGCAAGCTCGAGGGCCTGGTTGTAACCCCGCTCACGCAATCGCTTCGCGTGTAACGGCACCGGCACAATCAGCTCCGGCAGCTCGGCGCCACACTCGCCCAGAGCATTCGCCAGACATTGCCCAAGCAGCCGGGCCAGATTCAGACGAGCCCGGAACTTGGCCCCACCCACCAGGATAGGCAGGGGCCCCTCGTAACGGAAGGCGGCGTGACAGACGGCGTAGGGCGGCAAGCGGCGTTGACACTCACCACACAGAGCGCCCAACGGCCGCTCGGCGGGCAAGGGCAGCGCGCAACGGCGGCAGCAATCCCGGTTTCTGGGCAGATCCACCAGACACGGGGCGCACAGATCCAGCTCACCCTCTCCCTGGGCGCCGCAGAGCACACAGGTCGGTGGATAGAGTCCCCTCAGGAGCCGTTCCCTGGTTTTCCAGAACCCGGGGTGAGTCAATCGAAGCCCCAGTCACAACTCGGCCGGTCACAACTCGGAGGGCAATGTGGTTGTCGGCGTATACTCACGGGGCTATCAGTAACTTCACGACCTCTCCGGCACACAAGAATGGCCTCATCTTCGACTCTATTCAATCATCCGGGACCTGATAGCCATGAAACTCAACTCCTACCCAGATACGGACTCCCTATATATCGACCTGTCTCACCGCACCGGCGTGGAAAGCCGTCTCTGGCTCTCACGCTCCAGAGAGTGTGAAAGTATTCGCTTTTTCTGATGTTGGTGGGATGAAATTTTCGCATTTCACGCTAAATTCTGCGCAAAGTGGGTATAGGAGCAAGATATGCTGCCTAATTTTGGGAAATTGTGTCCCCCTGTCCCTCCCACTCTGAAATTCGGTAATACTTTCACAGTCTCTCCAGCGTGGGAACGAGCGCGAAGCTGCATTGGCCGCGGTGATTGGCGCGCCGTCACCCGACACCGGATGGCCGGCGTGTCGGGTGGCGGCCATCCCTGGCCTTACCCGACCTACGGGCTACGGGCTTGCCGGCCGGTGCCTGCACTCCCCGCGCGAACCGCCTCGATTAGAGCGAAGGCGCCGAGGTGACGGACCTTTGCTCAACCTAATCGCACCGCAAAAACCTGCGTAATCTGCGATATCAAGGATAGAGATTCAGGTTAAGATGCTTTAGGTTTCATTTCGGTCATGCACGCGCAACGGCGGAGTCTATCGATGCACAACAGCTTTCAGGCTAGGTCCCGGCTCAAGGTTGGGGAGAAGGATTACGAGATCTTTCGTCTCGATGCGGTAGCGGGGAGCGAACGCCTCCCTTACTCCATGAAGATTCTGCTCGAGAACCTATTGCGCAACGAGGACGGCGTAACCGTCCGGCGCGAGGATATCGAGGCCCTGGCGAGCTGGGACCCCCAGGCCGAGCCCTCCCACGAGATCCAGTATCGTCCGGCCCGGGTACTGATGCAGGATTTTACCGGCGTGCCGGCGGTGGTCGATCTCGCCGCCATGCGCGACGCCATGCAGGCACTCGGTGGAAATCCCAAGCGGATCAACCCCCTGCAGCCCGCCGAGCTGGTCATCGACCACTCGGTGCAGGTGGACTACTTCGGTTCGGACGACGCCTTTGCCAAGAATGCCGAGCTCGAGTTCCAACGCAATCAGGAGCGTTACCAGTTCCTGAAATGGGGGCAGAAGGCCCTGGACGGCTTCAAGGTGGTGCCCCCGGATACCGGTATCGTGCATCAGGTCAATGTGGAGTATCTGGCGCGGGTGGTGTTTCCGAAATCCGTCGCCGGCACCACCCAGGCCTACTTCGATACCTGCGTAGGCACCGACTCCCACACTACCATGGTCAATGGGATCGGCGTGCTCGGTTGGGGCGTGGGGGGCATCGAGGCGGAGGCCTCCATGCTGGGTCAGCCGGTCTCCATGCTGGTCCCCAAGGTGGTGGGCTGCAAGCTCACCGGGGAGCTCAAGGAAGGCGTGACCGCGACCGATCTGGTCCTGACCATCGTCGATCTGCTGCGCCGCCACGGGGTGGTGGGCAAGTTCGTGGAATTCTACGGCCCCGCCATCGGTTCCCTCCCCATGGGCGAGCGTGCGACTATCGCCAATATGGGCCCCGAGTACGGCGCGACCTGCGGGCTCTTCCCTATCGACCGGGAAACCCTGGACTACCTGCGCCTCACCGGGCGCAGCGAGGAACAGGTGGCCTTGGTGGAGGCCTATGCCAAAGCCCAGGGGGTGTTGCATACGGCCGACGCCCCCGCGGCGGACTATTCCGAGACCCTGGCACTGGATCTGGGCACCGTGGTGCCCTCCCTGGCCGGTCCCAAACGCCCCCAGGACCGGGTGCCGCTCACCGATCTGGCGACGCATTTTCCCGCGGCCCTGGCCGATCTCAAGCAGGAGCGCAATATCCCTGATCAGGGACCGGCCAAGGCGGTGGTCAAGGGTCAGGCGGTGGCGCTCTCCGACGGCTCCATCGTGGTCGCCGCCATCACCTCCTGCACCAATACCTCTAACCCGTCGGTCATGCTCGCTGCCGGTCTGGTGGCAAAGCAGGCGGCCGCGCGTGGTCTCAAGGCCGCACCCTGGGTCAAGACCTCGTTGGGCCCCGGCTCTCTGGCCGTGACCCGCTACTTGGAACGCGCCGGGCTGATCGAACCTCTGAAGCAACTCGGCTTCCACAACGTAGGCTACGGCTGCACCGTCTGTATCGGTAACACGGGTCCCCTGCCCGAGCCGGTCTCCAAGGCGATTGCCGAGAAGGACCTGTGCGCGGTGTCCATCCTGTCGGGAAACCGCAACTTCGAGGGTCGGGTCCATGCCGAG
Source organism: Candidatus Thiosymbion oneisti (assembly GCF_900092655.1). Lineage (GTDB taxonomy): Bacteria > Pseudomonadota > Gammaproteobacteria > Chromatiales > Chromatiaceae > Thiosymbion > Thiosymbion oneisti. The sequence goes on along the minus strand of NZ_FLUY01001022.1, from coordinate 2,255 downwards.
GTGCGCATGAACTACCTGGCCTCCCCGCCGCTGGTGGTGGCCTATGCCATCGCCGGGCGCATCGACATCGACCCCTACCGGCAACCGCTGGCCGAGGACCGGGACGGAAACCCTGTCTATCTCAAAGACCTCTGGCCGACCCAAGACGAGATCAGGCAGGCCATCGCCGACCATGTCACGGCGGACGAGTTCAAGGCCGCTTACGCGGATGTCTTCGCCGGGGACGAACGCTGGCAATCCCTGGAGGCCGCCACCGGCCAGACCTACGATTGGCCCGACTCCACCTACATCCGGAAACCGCCCTATTTCGATGGGATGGGCCTCACCGTGGGAGAAGTACCCGACATCCGGGGGGGCCGGTGTCTGGCTTTTTTAGGGGATTCCATCACGACCGACCACATCTCCCCGGCCGGCGCCATCAAGCCTGATTCACCCGCCGGTAAGTATCTGCTCGACCAGGGTGTAGCGCCGCAAGATTTCAACAGCCTGGGCAGCCGCCGCGGCAACCACCAGGTCATGATGCGCGGCACCTTCGCCAATATCCGCCTGCGCAACCTGATGGCCCCGGGCACCGAGGGCGGCGTTACCCTGTACCAGCCGAGCGGCGAGCAGCTGTCCATCTATGACGCGGCCATGCGTTACCAGGCCGAGGGCGTGCCCGCCATCGTGATCGCTGGCAAGGAGTACGGCTCCGGGTCCTCCCGCGACTGGGCGGCCAAGGGGCCGCGGCTGTTGGGGGTGAAGGCCGTCATCGCCGAGAGCTACGAGCGCATCCACCGTACCAACCTGGTGTGCATGGGGGTGCTGCCGCTCCAGTTCATGGCCGGAGAGAACGCGGCCTCCCTCGGACTCACGGGGTACGAAATCTTCGACATCGAAGGATTGGACGGCGGTAACGCCAAAACGGTCAGCATACGGGCCATCGCAGCCGAGGGCGGCGAGAAGATCTTCCACGCGATCGTGCGTATCGATACCCCGAACGAGGTAGACTACTACCGCAATGGCGGCATCTTGCACTATGTCCTGCGTAAGCTCGCTGCGTAGGTCGGGTTAGGCGCGTCTTTCGATGATGAGGGATGCCAACACCATTGAACGCGCCGTAACCCGACGTTCAATCGTGCGTGCCTGCTTGATCCATAGAGACGTAGGGTGCGGTAAGCGTCAGGGATGACCGAACCGCATCGTCGAATGGCCCGTGCCCGACAGAGGCTTTGCCCAATACTCGGTGTTCCGTGTCGGACACCTCGCCAGCCTGCCGGGTGGTGCCCACTTGCCGACAGGATGTCGGCGCTCCCGGCGGCGAACCACATGATACGGTGAGCCTGCCTGCACGTTCCGCACGCAGACAGTGCCCGACATGCGGTGTTCAGCCTATCCGGTGGGCGCAGCCCACCCTACGGGCTGCGGAGCAGTCCAGGCCGGATTGAGCATGGGAAAAGGCATCTTTTTATCCACAGATTGCGCAGATTTTCACAGATTATTTCATTCTTCATCTGCGGAAATCGGCGTAATCTGCGGATCAAATAAGGGATGTCAGGTCCCGTGTGATTATATACCGCCCAGGAGTTTGGTAACCCTCTTCCTGAACCAAAAGGGCACCGCTTGATGTACGCATAATAGGGTAAAGACAGGTATTTCACGGGATAGAAAGGACATCCATCTTGTTTGACCTGATCTTCCCCCTAAGCTAGCATTTCCCTCAGCCCGATATTCTCAGCCAGGAGTCTTGCTATGACCGCTCCCCGCTCCGCTCTCGTCTCCCTTGAAGACACCCCTTGGTATCACTGTGTATGCCGCTGTGTGCGTCGTGCCTTCTTGTGTGGCGAGGATCATGCCTCGGGCATGAATTTCGACCACCGCCGCGGCTGGATTGTCGAGCGTATTCAGCAGCTTGCTGGCTTATTCGCCATTGATGTAGCTGCCTACGCGGTGATGAGTAACCACTACCACATCGTGGTGCGTATCGACCGAGAACGGGCCTTGGGGTGGTCGGTAGAAGAGGTGCTGAGGCGCTGGACGGGGCTCTTTACCGGCCCCTTGTTGGTGACGCGTTATCTCTCGGCGTCGCGGGCGGGGATGACCCGGGCGGAGATTGCCAAGGTCGAAGAACTTGCCGCGGTCTATCGGGCTCGGCTGCACGATTTGTCCTGGTTCATGCGCACCCTCAACGAGCATATTGCCCGCCGGGCCAATGCGGAGGATGGGGTGAAGGGGCGTTTTTGGGAGGGCCGCTTCAAAAGCCAAGCACTGCTCGA
>NZ_FLUY01000513.1 GCF_900092655.1 Candidatus Thiosymbion oneisti | reverse complement strand
CTGAGCATCGACCACCGCATTGACGCTTGGCGGAATAGAAAATAGTTAGTAAAAATAGAGGCTTACGTCTTACCCGGCCGGTTGCGCGATGGCCTGGGCATTGCTTGCTGCTTTTCGCCGGGCGCAGTA
>NZ_FLUY01001021.1 GCF_900092655.1 Candidatus Thiosymbion oneisti | reverse complement strand
GCTCACCACATCTTTACGGCCCTTGCCCAACCTACAAGATCATGTTTTCGGGAGGATTTATACGCGCTCGCCCTGGGACGGACCATCGGGGCAAGTGCGTATAAACCTCTCCGGAGACCTCGCTAAATCCCTTTTTAATCCGCAGATTACGCAGATTATTTCGTTTTTCGGTAGTGCTCAATATGGAGTGATCGTGTAGTCATCCCATCGAAGACGGAAAAGACTCAGTAGCGAGTTCATCACTACACATTAGGCACTACCCGTTTTTCATCTGTGAAAATCTGCGTAATCTGCGGATAGATTTTAAAGCTGTCGTTACCAATCATTCCCCGGGCGCATAATGGTCAACGCATCGGACCGGCCCGGTCCAGTTTGCGGTAGCCGATCGCCTCGCTCAGGTGCGGGGTCTCGATACGATCGCAGGCCGCCAGATCGGCGATAGTGCGCGCCACCTTGAGCACCCGGTGGTAGGCCCGGGCGGATAGTCCAAGCCGTTGGAGGGCCTGGCCCATCAGCTGGCGGGTGGCCTTCCCCAAGGGACAGGTGCGGTCGATCTCGCTGGGGGTGAGCGACTGGTTGGATTTACCGGCGCGACTGAGCTGACGCTCACGCGCCAGCTCCACCCGGGCCCGGACCTGAGCAGAGGTCTCGACGCCATCCGCCGCGGGCGCATTGAGGTGACCGGCACTCACCTGCGGCACCTCCACGTGTAGATCGATGCGGTCCAGCAGGGGTCCCGAGATACGGGCGCGGTAGCGGGCCACCTGCTCGGCGGTGCAGGTACACCGTGAGCCGGCGTCACCCAGGTAGCCGCAGGGACAGGGGTTCATGGCGGCCACGAGTTGGAAGCGGGCGGGGAACTCGGCCTGGCGGGCGGCGCGGGAGATATGGATGTGGCCGGACTCCAGCGGCTCGCGCAACGCCTCCAGCACCCGCCGGTCGAACTCCGGGAACTCATCGAGGAACAGAATCCCCTGATGGGCCAGTGAGATCTCCCCCGGGCGCGGGTTGCCGCCGCCACCGACGAGGGCGACACTCGAGGCCGTGTGGTGGGGGGCACGAAACGGGCGCCGGCGCCAATCTCGCGGGTTGAAGGGTTCGCGTCCGCTCACCGAACGCACGGCCGCCGCTTCCAGGGCCTCACCCTCGGTCATGAGCGGCAGGATACCGGGCAGCCGGTTGGCGAGCATAGATTTGCCGGTCCCTGGGGGGCCGAGGAACAGGAGGCTGTGGGCACCCGCTGCGGCGATCTCCAGGGCGCGCTTCGCCTGCTCCTGACCCCGGACCTCCGCCAAGTCCGGATACTCGACCGCGGACGGCGCCAGATTCGGGCGCTCGAATGGGGACAGCAAGGCGGTACCGTTAAGGTGTTCGCAGACCTCAAGCAGGTGTTCCGCAGGATAGATGGTAAGGCCGCTCACCAGGGCCGCCTCGTCCGCGTTCTCGCGCGGCAGGATGAGCGCCCTTCCTGCATCCCGCGCCGCCAGGGCCGCCGGCAGGACACCGGTCACCGGGCGCAGGTCCCCCGAGAGGGCGAGCTCTCCGAGCAGCTCCAGACGGCCGTGCAGGTCACACTTGAGCTGACCGGATGCACCCAGGACGCCCGCGGCGATGGGCAAGTCGAAGCGCCCGCCCTCCTTGGGCAGGTCCGCCGGGGCCAGGTTGATGGTCACGCGGCCGATGGGAAATTGGAAGCGGCTGTTGAGCAGGGCGCCACGCACCCGGTCCTTGCTCTCCTTTACCGCCAGCTCGGGCAGGCCGACGATGGATAGCGCCGGCAGGCCACCTGCGAGATGCACTTCCACGGTGACGGCCGGGGCCTGGATTCCCTCCCGCGCTCGGCTATTGAGGACACAGAGACTCAAGTGGACCCTGGAACCGACTCGCTCGGGGACTCGCCCGAGGTGGACTGCCGTTGCAGTCCCTCACCGGAACCGGACCCTTGCTCCAGCTCCGCCACCCGCGCCTCGAGCCCTTCCAACTTCTCGCGGGTACGCGCGAGCACCGCCGCCTGGACATCGAACTCCTCGCGGGTGACCAAATCGAGTTTGGCCAACCCCCCTTCGAGGGATGCCCGCAGATTGCGATTGATGTCTTCCTGCAACGCCTGTAGGCCCTTGGGGAGGCTGTCGGAGAGGCGTTGGGCGAGGTCATCCAACTGTTTGGGGACCAACATATAAAGGAACCCTCGCGGCTTGTTGTCTAAACCCTATTATACACCCAACATCCGGGCGTCTTTCGGTCCCGCTACCAGTCGCTGGCAGGGGAGGGTGGGCTGTGCCCACCAGCTGCCGGCTGTACCCACCGACGGCTCACTCGGTTCCGATAAGACCGGGAGATAGTTTGAACCGCAAAGGCGCAAAGGACCCGGGGATAATCGCCGGCTTCCAATAGTTGGAAACCTCAACGAAGAGAAGAAACTACGAATCACGCGAATCGGATTCGTGCGATTCGTCGCTTTTCTTCTTAGAATCCGCAGATTGCGCAGGTTTTCGCAGATTAAGAATTAAGAATGAAACAATCTGTGAAAATCTGCGTAATCTGCGGATAAATATAGACTCATCCGGCTCCGATGAGACTGCAGAACAGCTCAGGTCGGATTTGAATATGGGAAAAACAGAGCCGTTGGACACCTGCAGGGAGTGCCCCTCCGGAAAACCTTTGCGCCTTTGCGGCTCAAAAATAGCTAACAGCCGGCGACTGGTCGCTGGAAGCTATAGCCGATGCGCGCCCGCCTTGAGTGCATCAGACCTTGAATGCACCAGAATGGTGCAACGATGTGGGGAAATTACACAGAGTGTTCGATCAGAGTGCACATCAGACCCTTGTGAATTAACGACATTTGCCACTCAGTATCGTTTTTCAGGAACAGCCGGATAGGTTGGCATACTAAGTGCAAAAAACCGCTTTATGGATTACCTTGTGCCGTGCCTGTAGCCGGTATCGCCGCTGTGTCCCCGGAGATACCCTCTGCTCCAAGAGGCTCGAAGGGCGCGGCGTGGTCCTGGCGGCACCGGGGTCCCCCATGACTTCAGCGCCGACCCGGCCCTGATTATCTGACCACGCATTCCGAGGCGGTCCTGATACGGCCGTCCTTTACCACGGAGTTTTCCATCAATGAAGCTAGTTACAGCCATCATCAAACCATTCAAGCTCGACGATGTGCGCGAGGCCCTCGCCGCTCTCGGCGTCTCGGGGATAACCGTCATCGAAGTCAAGGGCTTCGGCCGCCAAAAGGGCCACACGGAGCTCTACCGCGGCGCCGAATATGTCGTGGACTTCCTGCCCAAGATCAAGTTGGAAATTGCCGTGGATGACCCCCTGGTAGATCAGGTCATCGAGGCCATTACCAACACCGCACGCACCGGCAAGATCGGCGACGGCAAGATCTTCGTCTTCGATCTCCAGCAAGTCATCCGCATTCGCACCGGCGAGACCGGTCCGAACGCCCTTTAGGCATCAGTCGTATCTTCAAGAGGATTACCCAGAGTGGAACCGCTAACCAAAGTAACCGAACTCGCCTATGCGCTCGATACCTTCTATTTTCTCCTCTCCGGCGCTCTGGTCATGTGGATGGCCGCCGGGTTCGCCATGCTCGAGGCGGGCCTTGTCCGCGCCAAGAACACCACCGAGATCCTGACCAAGAACATAGCCCTGTTCGCCATCGCCTGCACCATGTACATGCTCATGGGCTACAACATCATGTATCCGGGCGACGGTTTCGCCGGCGGGCTCATCCCAGGCTTCGATCTGAGCTTTATGTTCGGGGGCGACCACTCCGCCGAGAAGGTACTCGCCAGTAACGGGGAGACCTATTATTCCGGTATGGCCGATTTCTTCTTCCAGGTGGTATTCGTAGCCACGGCCATGTCCATCGTCTCCGGCGCGGTAGCGGAGCGTATGAAGCTGTGGGCCTTCCTGCTGTTCGCCGTCGTCATGACCGGCTTCATCTACCCGGTACAGGGCTACTGGAAGTGGGGCGGTGGCTTTCTCGAGGAGCTCGGCTTCAACGACTTCGCCGGCTCCGGCGTCGTGCATCTGTGCGGCGCCTCGGCAGCCTTGGCCGGCGTGCTCCTGCTCGGGGCGCGCAAGGGCAAGTATGGTAAGGACGGGTCCATCAACGCCATTCCGGGGGCCAACATGCCGCTGGCTACCCTGGGTACCTTCATCCTCTGGCTGGGTTGGTTCGGCTTCAACGGCGGCTCGGAGCTCAAGGTCTCCGACATCGGCGAAGCCAACGCCGTAGCCGCGGTGTTCGTCAACACCAACATGGCCGCTGCCGGTGGTTTGGTGATGGCCCTGATTACGGCGCGCATACTGTTCGGCAAGGCGGACTTGACCATGACCCTGAACGGCGCCCTGGCCGGTCTGGTGGCCATCACCGCCGAGCCCCTGACCCCAGTACCCCTGTTGGCGACCCTCATCGGCGCCGTCGGTGGTCTGATCGTGGTCTTCGCCATCATCACCCTGGACAAGCTGCGCATCGACGACCCAGTGGGCGCCATCTCCGTCCACGGCATAGTGGGTATGTGGGGTCTGCTCGCAGTGCCCATCACCAACGCCGAGGCGAGCATCGGCGCCCAACTCATCGGCCTCGGGACCATCCTGGGCTGGGTCTTCGTGACCTCCTTCATCACCTGGCTCATCATCAAGCTCATCATGGGCATTCGGGTGAGCGAGGAAGAGGAGTGGGAAGGCGTGGATATCGGCGAATGCGGGCTGGAGGCCTATCCCGAGTTCGTCGGGGCCAAGGGGTCTGCAACTTAAAATCTATCCCCTCGGCAAGCGTGGAGCGGGGCCTGCGGGCCCCGCTTCGGAGACAATGCCGTTAAGTTAAGCGTTACCGGTCGGCGAGAAAGAGGAAAAACTACGAATCACGCGAATCCTCGCGAATGGATTCGCGCGATTCGTAGTTTTCTCTTCCGCATCCTTGACCTACCACGACGAGCGGTCAGCAGCTAACTTAATGGCATTGGGCAAAAAGTTGGTTGCTCCGCAGGTCCGTTGGAGTTAGATTTGGGGATATTGCCCTACAGCTTTGGGCCGGTTATGCGCAAGCCGTTATGTGCAAAAAGCAATGAGGTTGTTTTTATGAATACAGCAAAAGAAGAAGTGAAATCACTTTTAAATACATTACCAGAAGATTGCACGCTTGAAGATGTTCAATATCATCTATATGTGATAGAAAAAATACAAAAAGGAATATCCAGAGCAAAAACTGAAGGCACATTAAGTCAAGAAGAAGTTGAAAGGAATTTCAGCAGATGGGCCTCTCAGTAAATTGGTCGCCAGAAGCAACAGAAGATCTCGAATCAATAGCTGAATATATTGGAAGAGATTCTGAGTTTTATGCTAGGGTTGTTGTTTTTAAAATACTAGCAACATCAAGGCAAATCTCAGAACATCCAAATATTGGAAGAAAAGTTCCTGAAATCAATGATGAGAAAATCAGAGAGCGTTTTGTCTATAGCTATCGGTTAATATACAAAATCGGGAAGAATCAAATCACAATTGTAGCGGTTATACATGGAAAAAGGCTGTTTGATAATGTATCGGATAGATTTGAGCAACAAAGCACATAACAATGCAAATCCAGCCCGCGTAGGTCGGGTAAGGCGCGCCTGTGGTGGCCGCGGTGATTGGTGTGCCGTAACCCGACGCAAGATAGCGGACTACGCCGTGTTGGGTGGCGATCACCACCTGACGGCGGGTAACGAGGCACCTAATCACAGTGGCCAACTCGGCCAGGAAGTGTGCCTCTTACCCGCCCTACGCGGGCTCAAAGAGAATAGGCATTGATCAAATCTGAAGCATTTGAAGGGCTCGAAGGTAAAGAGGAGAGACGGTTTGCAGACTGACGGCAGTGCGAACTATTTGCAGCGCTTGCTGGGTAACTGATAGCGGGTGTTTTTCCCAGGCGGCGAGAACCTGAAATTCACTAGTCACGTTCTATCTGGAGGAATCGAATGTACCGTGAAGAGTTCATTCAACTGGCAGGTGGAGCCTATGGCTCAAACGAGGATTACGAGGACTGGAGTGGTCGGGACAAGTACGACAATTTCTGGGCTTTCTTTCTGGATCGGGACTTTGGCTGGGTGGGTTCGGTCTACGCGAATGTACCAATTGAAAATCTCTACCGCCATGGACACAGCATTGAACACGTCATTCCCAAGTCCGTATTGGAGACCCAGTTAAAAAACCGGGGCCAGTCCCGTTCCGTCATCAAGGGCGCGCGGACCAATCCTTTCAACCTGCTTGCTGCAGGAGCTCGCCTGAATTCCACTCGTTCGAGCTTTGAGTTCGATACGGAGGGGGACCAGCCCGTCCGTCCCGGTCGTATTCCGATCAATCCCAACGCTGTTGGCACAACAGGCCTGGATGTAGAACGGGAATGGGTGATTCCAAGCCGCTCCCGTGGGGATGTGGCCAGATGCGTGCTTTACATGATCCTCGTATATGAACTCGACGGACTGTATGAGGAGGACTTGGCCGTGTTACGACGCTGGGCCTGGGTGGACGAGCCCTCGGCGTGGGAGCTGGCCTATAACGAATGGGTTTCTGGTCGTCTCGGCATACGCAACCCGTTGATTACGGGCGACATCGAGCGCCTAAAGGGAATGCTGCAGGATGACAGCCTCTTCAATGCGGCCCTATTGCCAGCACCACCCATGCTGGAACGCGCAGACACACCTCGGTCTGGTGGTCTGGAGAACGGATACGCCCTGCTGATCGGCGGGGTCGAAGACACTTGGCGCGACATGGTCGGTGCGCCCCACATGATGCTACGGGTCGGCACGGGGCTGCATTCCTGGCGAGTAGCTATCAATGTACGCTCAAAGCACAATCAGTCTGTGGATCCGGATCCGAATTTCCCCGGAAACGACCTTCTGGTGCATGTGGATGAGAACTGGCAGCACCCGTTGGCAGACCAGCTTGGAGACAAATTTCCCCAGCCTGGCTTGCACTTCCTGTCCCATAGCGGCGAGTCCGGGGCTCTGGATTACATCAGGGGTAACCTCTTCGCGCCGCAGGACATGGAAATCATCCCTTCCGATGTACCTGGTGCGGACAACGATCTCTTCGAGCGGCTGGAAGACATCCTGAAAAGAGCTAGGGCGCGGAGTGCGCTGGTGTATTTGTTTGGTGAGCCCTTCGCCGACGGGCGCGGCCTGCATCAGGTGCACATGAATCAGGGCAGTGTGATTGACGACTACAAAGAGACGGACGGCGTCTGGCAGGACGGTGGTCTGTTGATTCACTTTCAAGATGTCGATCGCTGGACCGCTGTGTTCATGGCTTTTCAATCCCAGTGTTGGCACACAGACGACCAAACCGGCGCGGCCAACGAAGACAATCGCTGTTCCCGCTTCAGCGAGGGTGAAGACGATCAGGCTGCCCCGGTACCGGGCGTGTCTGAAGGCGCGTTGGTGCGCATCGTATCCGCCATGGTCAATCCAAGAGGGTCAGAGGTAGGTGCGGAATCCGTCACATTGATCAACCTGGGTGAAGACACCGTCGACCTGGAGGGCTGGGTTCTGATGGATCGCCAAAAGCGCACAGAGCCACTGACTGGACAGTTGGCAGCCAACGAGGCCCGAACCTTCGTCCTGACAGGTAACGACGCACGCCTGGGTAATAAGGGAGGCCTGATCTCACTGCTGGATAAGCAGGGCCTCAAAGTGCATGGCGTAAGTTACACAAGACAGCAGGGGCGGAAAGAAGGTGTACCGGTAGTGTTTCTGAACTAGTCGTGCGAGACAGGTATCGACGATGACTTGCCGAGAGATTGGGGGCACAGAGATAGGAAAACGGGGACAGACCCTGAGGTATCCCCACATTATTGCAATCTAAAACAACGAGTTATGGAGCGAATGAGCGGCTACGAAGAACTAAAAGGACACCCACTTTGTTTGACATCTTTCCCACTCCAAGTTAAGCTCCTTCCTGACACCAAGATCACAGGAAATCTGCCATGACCGCTCCCCGCTCCGCTCTCGTCTCGCTTGAAGACACCCCTTGGTATCATTGCGTCTGCCGTTGTGTGCGCCGTGCTTTCCTGTGTGGGGAAGACCAGCTCTCAGGTCTGAATTTCGACCACCGCCGCGGCTGGATTGTCGAGCGCATGCAGCAGCTTGCTACCCTGTTTGCCATCGACGTGGCCGCCTATGCGGTGATGAGTAACCACTACCACATCGTGGTGCGTATCGACCGGGAACGGGCCTTGGGTTGGTCGGTAGAGGAGGTACTGAGGCGCTGGACGGGGCTCTTCACCGGGCCGCTGTTGGTGACGCGGTATCTCTCTGAGTCACGGGCGGAGATGAGTCAAGCGGAGGTTGCCGAGGTCGAATCGCTTGCCGAGGTCTATCGGGAGCGGTTGCACGATTTGTCCTGGTTCATGCGCACCCTTAACGAGCATATCGCCCGCCGGGCCAATGCGGAGGATGGGGTGAAGGGGCGTTTTTGGGAGGGCCGCTTCAAAAGCCAAGCACTGCTCGA
>NZ_FLUY01001696.1 GCF_900092655.1 Candidatus Thiosymbion oneisti | reverse complement strand
GCCACCCTGGTCCCCTGGTTCTGGTTGCTCTCCCGCACCACCGACTGTCGCATCTTCCAGGACCGGACGGTGCCGGAGATCATCAAGGAAATCTTCCGCGAGCACGGCTACATCGACTTCCAGGAATTCCTGGTCGAGCCGCATCACCGCCAGGACTACTGCGTCCAGTACCGGGAGACCGATTTCGCATTCATCAGCCGCTTGCTGGAACAGGAAGGCATCCACTACTTCTTCCGGCACACGGACGGCAAACACACCCTGGTCCTGGCCGACGACAACGGTGCCCACCTCCCGATTGCCGGCTACGAAACCATCCCCTACTACCCCCCCGACGAAACCGCACTGCGGGAGCGGGATCACATTGATGATTGGTCCGTGGCCGGAGCGGTCCAGTCGGGCGTTTTTGCCCACACCGATTTCGACTACACGGCCCCACGCAAGGAGCTGCTAACCATCGGGCATCACCCGCATGAACACGCCCGCGCGGATCTGGAGGTCTACGACTATCCGGGGGGATACCTGAAGCGCAACCAGGGCGACGACTGGGTACGGGCGCGCATCGAAGAACTCCATGTGGACTACGAGACCCTACAGGGTGCCGGCAATGCCCGTGGCTTAGCCACCGGGGCGCTGTTTGAATTGACCGACTACCCCCGCGACGACCAGAACCGGGAATACCTGCTCCTCTCCGCCGAGTACAAATTGCAATCCGACGCCTTCGGTTCTTCCAGCACGATGGGCGGCGCGCCCAACACCGGCCCGGTCTT
>NZ_FLUY01001532.1 GCF_900092655.1 Candidatus Thiosymbion oneisti | reverse complement strand
CGGCGCTTTCCCCTGGCCGCAGCGCCTTTGCCGGGGATAGAGGCGTCGCCAAATCCAAAGCGGCGGCGGGTTTGCAGTGTACATGCCGGCAGCCCCGGTTACACCAGGTACCTCGGGTTTCTACTAATGCTGGGATAAAGTCGCCGCCGCACTCCAAAGTTTCCGCTGGACCGCTCCGGTTCGTCGCCTGCCGGTGCGTCCCTGCACGCAGACAGGTGCTCACCACACGCGAGGGTCGTGCCGGGATGGAGGATAGAACCGCGTGGAGCGGTTCATCGACCACTCCCGGTTTCTTTTTGGATCCCCTCACCCCGCCCTCTCCCTCCAGGAGGGTGTTGTAAAAGGGCTTTCTCGCGATCAGCGCTGACCACCGAGGACAACAGGGGCCGACCGAGAGGCCGGGTGGCCTGAGCGCGGCACCCGAGATGGAATAGCCAGTTGAACCTGCAACCATCGGCTGAGCCGCCGAATCCAGCGCCAAAGAGCAGCAACCAGCGTCCGTGCGGGCCTCAGCGCCAAGGCCCGCCCCAGGTTGTCGAATTCGCATCGCTGCTCGCTACCCACGCGTTAGCCTGGCTCGTCGTAGTTTACCCACCTGCGCTACCCTTTTGCGACACTCTCCCGGTGGGAGAGGGGCGAAGCTCGTAGGTTGGGCAAAACCGCCAGGGACGGCGGCGTGCCCAACAAATCATTTAAATATTAACCACTACCCGATGCCGTTCGGAAAAAGGTCTTGGCGGTGACCACCAATAGCCGGCTCGACCCTGAGGTATCCCCACATTATTGCAATCTAAAACAACGAGTTATGGAGCGAATGAGCGGCCACGATGCCCTCAT
>NZ_FLUY01000290.1 GCF_900092655.1 Candidatus Thiosymbion oneisti | reverse complement strand
CGTTTGGCAAACGAGGCGCTCGGCGGCGAGATCGGTATTCATGAATATCCCGGCGGCATGATCTTTTCCGCCGGTGAAGCGCCGCTCTTGTACCAGGATAACGAAATCGGGCAGCCGCCCCTGGTTTACGGGCCGGTCGCCAGATTGCTCAAGCCGTTACGGACCAGTGAGCCTTGGGGTTCATGGGGCCTGCCGGAGGAGGAGTGCCTGGATTGGCTCGCGCGATTCGATTTTTGAACAGATTCGGTTTGGAGCAGCAGACAATGCCTGCTTAGTATATGATCATGCGATACCTGAAACCTACGCGCTCTTTGCGGTTCAAACTGTCCCGCGGTGAGAACATGTGAGCAACACTGACGTCTGGAAAACCGCCACCGAGGTCGAGACCTGCATCCAAGGCATGGGCAACGATCTGGCGACCCTGCTGGAGGTACGGCAGATCGACAAGCCCCTGATGATCGGTGTCCACACCGGCGGGGTCTGGCTGGCGCAATGCCTGCATGATCAGATCGCCCTCACCGATCCCTTGGGCCAGCTCGACATCTCCTTCTACCGCGACGATTTCACCCGCATCGGCATGCATCCGCAAGTGCGCCCCTCCCGGCTCCCGGTGCCGGTGGACAACCGCCATATCATCCTGGTAGACGACGTGCTGCAGACCGGGCGCACCATTCGCGCCGCCCTGAACATCCTGTTCGACTATGGTCGACCGGCTTCAGTCCTGTTGGCTACCCTGGCCGAGCGCGACGGCCGAGAGCTGCCGATCGAGCCTAACTTAGTGGGATTACGGGCCCGTCTTGAGCCCGGACAACAGATCAAGCTCACCGGTCCGGACCCGCTCCAGCTCGTCCTGGGCCGGATACCACCGGGACGCGGTGGGAACAATGGGCCGGCGGCAGCGTCGTCATGACCCTATCCGATATCCAGCTCGACGGGCGGGGAAACCTCAAGCACTTCCTCACCATCGAGGGCTTGAGCCGTGAGCTTTTGACCGAGATCCTGGACCAGACCGAAGGCTTTCTCGGGGTTGCCGAGCAGGCGGTCAAGAAGGTCCCCCTGTGCCGAGGCAAGATCGTCGCCAACCTCTTTTTCGAGACCAGCACCCGCACCCGCACTACCTTCGAACTCGCCGCCAAGCGGCTTTCCGCGGATGTGCTCAACCTCAATATCGATACCTCGGCCACCGCCAAGGGGGAAACCCTGCTCGATACCCTGCGCAACCTGGAGGCCATGCACGTGGACATGTTCGTGGTGCGCCACGCCGTGAGCGGCGCGGCCCACTTCATCGCCGAACATGCGAATCCCCACATCAGCATCATCAATGCCGGCGATGGTCGCCATTCCCACCCCACCCAGGGGATGCTGGACATGTTTACCATCCGCCGACACAAGGGGGATTTCACTGATCTGTGCGTGGCCGTGGTCGGGGACATCTTGCACTCGCGGGTGGCGCGCTCTCAGCTCCTGGCGTTGAATACCCTCGGAGCCGGCGAGGTCCGCGTCATTGCCCCGCGGACCCTGATCCCCACCCATATGGAGACGCTGGGGGTCCGGGTCTTCCATGATCTGCGCGAAGGGGTGCGGGATGCCGACGTCATCGTCATGCTGCGCCTGCAGCGCGAACGGATGCGGGGGGCCATGCTCCCGAGTGAGCACGAGTACTTTCAGCTCTTCGGCCTCACCGAGGAGCGACTCAGTACCGCCAAACCGGACGCCATCGTCATGCATCCCGGACCCATCAACCGGGGGGTGGAGATGGCCTCCCAGGTGGCCGACGGCCGGCGCTCGGTGATCCTGGAGCAGGTCAGCAACGGCATCGCGGTCCGTATGGCGGTCATGTCCATGTGCATCGGGACCCAGAATCTGCACGCCCAGGAAGAAACACGGGGGTGACGGAACCGGAGGCTGTCGACATAGGTCTGAACCTGATAAGTGATAAGTGATAAGTGATAAGTGATAAGTGATAAGTGATAAGTGATAAGTGATAAGTGATAAGTGATAAG
>NZ_FLUY01000606.1 GCF_900092655.1 Candidatus Thiosymbion oneisti | reverse complement strand
TTGCGAGGGGCCAACCTTCATGGCAAGAGTTACAAACAAGGCCAAGCCCGTAGCCAGGCCGCCCTCCTGCCGCCACGGGTCGAAGCTTATGTC
>NZ_FLUY01001020.1 GCF_900092655.1 Candidatus Thiosymbion oneisti | reverse complement strand
CGCCTTCTCATCGAGCAGTGCTTGGCTTTTGAAGCGGCCCTCCCAAAAACGCCCCTTCACCCCATCCTCCGCATTGGCCCGGCGGGC
>NZ_FLUY01001019.1 GCF_900092655.1 Candidatus Thiosymbion oneisti | reverse complement strand
CAGCAATTCACATGGCAACCTCCTTTCAGATTGCTAGACTAACCAGGCTTCTCCTGGCGCACCAGAGAACACAGAGAGCACAGAGAA
>NZ_FLUY01001017.1 GCF_900092655.1 Candidatus Thiosymbion oneisti | reverse complement strand
AGTGGTTGATAGTCCAAGTCCGCCGACCCGCATAGCGGTCTGACCTACCCTCTGCCAGTTAAAGATTTACCACTACCCGTACCTCAACCCAGCCTACCTGACTGAAAAGTTGGTAGGTTGGGCAAAGGCGCGTACTGCCCAGCCGGCGATCGAGCCGACGGCCCATATCGCGCCGTGCCCAACAGCCGATAGGCACGCCCGCTTTGTGCCTCCTAACAAGCAGCCGCGGTGCGGGACCCTCCGCGGAATGACCGCAGCCCTAGACCATCTTGCTAGGTGCTTGCTTTGCCCACCCTACGCCGACCCATCCTCCTCTCCATACCTTAGTCGGCACGCAAAATGTCTCGGGAGCTGTCTGGTTAAAAGCAATCCTGAATAGTGCTATGAGACAGCCCCCAAGCCGCCGTACCTTGCGATCAGCACGCGTCCAAAAGCGGCAACCTTTGGCGTCAGCTCGATAAGCAGAGGAGCGAGCTCGAGTACGGCAAGGTGCAGCTCATGAAGCTTGTCCTCGACGTATTCGTGTGCGATCAGGTTACGCAGCTCGCGAATACGCACGAGATCGGGGGCTGCGATCCAGCCTCTTTTCTCCGCCCGCTCTATACGGTCCAGCAAGCTGCCCTGGGGGACCAGCTCCAGGTCGTCTATCAGTCGCATAACGCGCTGAATATGCAGATCGGCGAGTCGGGAGAAGCGGCTGGCGAGGGATTCGAAGCGCTCCAGCTCCTCGGGCGCCCACCGGGGCTTGTCCTTTAGAGCTTGGACTCGATCGATGGAGTAGCCGAGGTGCTCTGTTGCCTTCTCCAGGACACGCAGCTCGTCTTCCAGTAGCGCCAGTCTTTCAGGTTTCACAAGCGGATCCCTTCCGCTTGAGCGATACGCATGAATGGTGGGGTCGGGTCAGGTGTCACCACCAGGTCGATGCGCCTGTCTCCGAGCCGACGATGGATCTCGCCGAGTATGTCCAACTTGGTCATGAGGTCGATCTGCTTCGAGATCACTAACAAGTCGATATCACCCCCCCGACCCTCGTCATTGATCCTCGACCCGAAAAGATAGATCTCGGCTTGCGGGTCGCGGTCTCGGATGGCCCTTACGACAGTTCGGCTCTGGCTTGCGTTCAGTCTCACAGGATGCATGCTAACACACATCCCGCTCACGGCGGTGCGAGCGCGGCTGCGAATTCCACCAGGACGACAACTCGGAAAAGATACAGGCCGGTGAGATACGCCGGCTAGTACCCCGTTTCAGCAAAATTTTTCGGTAAAACCAGTTTCTGTCATCTCGACCGCAGGGAGAGATCTTTGGCGATGAGACAATCACAAGGTCACAAGATCCCTCCTTCGTCGGGACAAGGATTTCTCGCTACGTTCGAAATGACAACCAGCAAAATTGGATGAAACTGGGTACTAGGATACTTGTCTCATCGCATCGGGAGTCGTGCCCCTCCAGAGCGAGCTCTGGTTCTCGAGCTTGGCGTGTAAGATCATCCGGCTGCCGCCCCGAGGGAACGGAAAAATGAGGTTGAAATCGCTAACACGAACGATTATCATTTGCATCACATTCTCGAATAACGCCGAAATCCGGACGCCATGGATGGCAAGCCTACGAAAGAACCGGGGGCACTCAGGAACCGGTAGGGTCTGACCCCGGTTCCCGGCGAGGATTCGGTTCGATTGAGAACGCCATCGAGCCTAACCGACGACTATGAGTCGGATGCCACATACCCTTGCCTTCCTGTTGGGGGGCGATTTTGAGCAGCTTTTAATAGGAGCCCGATCACGATGTTTGACAACACGATCACAAGGTTCGACAGCATGGCAATAAGCAATATGGCAACCAAAAGCAGCAATTCCGATTTCGATCTGGGGTCATACCTGATCGATTTGAGAGCAAACATCGGCAATGTCGGCCATCTGCTCCGTCTCGACCGGCAGGAGCAAAGTCGGATCCGGGACGAGCTGATCAAGGAGAATTTCACTTATCACTATCTGAATAATGCGTTCTACCAGGACTTTTGCCGGGAACAGAGGGTTTCTCCCGATACCATCCTGAACGAGGGGATCGAGCATATCCCATTGATACCGGTCAGGATGTTCAAGGATCGGAAGAATGCCGATCTCCTACTGACGACGCCGGAAGATGAAATGGAGCTGGAAATCTTCAGTACCGGGACCAGTGGCATTCCAAGCATCGCAAAACGGGATAAAGAGAGCTGTGACAATCTGGCCCTTATTCTTTCCGGCTTATATCGGGAATTCTTTGAGATTATTACCGGCGCCGGCCTGTTTTTGTGCCCATCGCCCGCTGAAACGCCCGAGATGGGGATGGTAAGGGCCTTTAACTTTCTGTCCGGGCTGCTGGAGGATCGGACCTACCTCGTCGAACGCTATCACTTCGTCGCCGAGCAGGCGCTCAATATCCTGAAGGGCTGGGAAGATCTGTTTACCAGACACATCGTCGGACCGCCTTTCATGATCAATCGCCTGTTGAAATATCTCGAAGAGAATAACATGCGCCTCGAATTGGATGAAGAATCCAAAATCATCATGCTGGGAGGTTGGAATCGGTTTACCGGCGAACAGATCCCCCGCGAGGCGTTCGATGAATCCTGCACGGAGTATCTGGGTATCGGCACCCATCAGATTCGGGATATGTATGGTCTGGTGGAACGCAATTTTCTTGCCATAGAGTGCGAGAAAAATATGAAACATCTTCCACCTTGGGTCGAAATCGTGATACGAAATCTCGATAACCAACAACAAGTCATCAGGGAGACAGGGAAAGCAGGCCTGATCACTCTTCTCGATCCGACGAATCTGTCCTACCCCTGTTTCATAGAAACGGAAGACATCGGTCATATTCCCCTCGACGGCTTATGTTCCTGCCGGCGTCTTTCTCAAACCATTCATTTCGAGGCAAGGGTCGCCGGGGTCGAATTGGGCTGTTGCGCGATCAATCTCGACCGCTATATGGAAGAGCGCGAGATTACCCGGACTTGCGACACATTGTGAGGCAATACCATTAAGTCAAGCGTCACCGACGCCGTTTATGATTGATCGCGCGCTGTTTTTTGTTCGCCCTCTCCCCAACCCCTCTCCCGCCGGGAGAGGGGCTTTGAGGCTTAACTTAATGGCGTTGCATCGTGAGGTACCCGAAGCATGAACCGCATCAATATCATGGCGCCGACGCGCAGTCTCGAGATGTCCCGGTATCAATGCGATGCCAGGGCCAATGAGCTCTATCTGGGCCTCGACAGCGGGGCGATCAGCGAAGAATTTCTGAATTTCACCTTCAACGGCAGATACAACAAAATGGATGGCGTATCCTGCCAGATCGATAGCGTCGATGATCTGCATAAGGTCATTCGCTATATCCACGGTCGGGGCGTGAAGGTCAATTACACCGCGAATATTCACTACCTCTCCCATGATTTCCAAAAGGAATTCGATGAGTACATCGAGGCGGGCGTCGACGCCGGGGCGGATTATCTCATCGTCTCGAACCTGGGAATCATTCAGTATCTCAGAAAGAGAGGCTACACGCTCCCCATCGTCGCCGGCGTATTTTTGGTCACGCCCAATGTGGAGCAGACCAAGCTGCTCGCTGATCTGGGCGTGGAACGGGTGGTCCTGCCACAAGGCGTAACCCTGAAAGAGATCGCAATGTTCAAGGAGAAATCACCGCTGGAGATCGAGATGTTCGGCCATTTCGGCGGTGGGAACAATTGCGGGCGTTGTATGTTGTTGCATAGCCCGACGATAAACGATATCGGTCCGGGTTGCCGGGCGGCCTATGACATTATCATCGAAGATGAAAAAGAGGACGAAAAAAACTATTTCCTGGATGCGGCGGCGGATTGTTCGTTATGCACACTGCCCGAGCTGATGGAGGCCGGCATCGATGTGATCAAGATCGTCGGTCGCGAGAGCAATAACTCGTTCGTCAATTCCAAAATCACGGAATTCTACAAGATTTTCCAGGACTATGCCCTGGATGGAATGACCGTACCGCAAATCAAAAAGCGCTTCATGAACGAAGAATTGATTTGGTCGAGCATCTGGCGTCCAAGGTTCTGTGAAAAGAAACGTTGCCGGTTCAGGCCGACGAACATAACAAAATCCTATATCGTTTAGCGTCTCGAATGGCTCATTTAGCCGGAGAAAGGCTACGTGCTTTCATATATCCGCAGATTACGCAGATTCTCACAGATTAAGAACAGAAGTCATCTGCGAAAATCTGCGTAATCTGTGGATAACAAGTTTGTGCGTTGGACGAGTCAACCACCGAAAAGATATTCAGCTTGTTTTTGAACCGCTCCTTATCGAATGCACAAAGCGAAGCGTGTCCATCAAATCCGATGGTATGGAGTAAATTGTGCCTAGTTTTGAGCTCAGAGTATTCGATTATGATCGCCTGCTGGAAGATGCTTTTCTCCGGCAAGCGGAGAAAATCGGTATCGATTGGGTCAATTTCGGCAGTGAAAGTTGTTATCTGCAGCTGCCGCCACGCCCGCTGATGGAGGAAATTTTCTCCCGCCTCGATGGCTTCAAAAAGAAATTCAGTATACCCATCCTCTATGAAAGCCATTTCGACAAGGTAACGGAGCTATTCGGTCCGGTCTGCGAGCTGGCCGATACCATTTCCGTCAATGATTTCGGTGCTTTGACCTATTTGGAGACGCACTTCAAAAACCAAATCTCGTCTGTTTCCATCGGGAACATCCTGTTTTTCTCCTATGCCGAATGCCCGTGGCACGATCACATCATTCGTGACGAGAGCGAAAGGGTGCAGGGAAATCTATTGACGGGCAATTTTGATAATGAGTGGATGGATGACTTTATGGCCCGTTATCCCTTCCGCTTCGAAATGGAAATGCCTTTTTTGAAAAAGCTGCGGGGATCGGCATCGAGTCTCAAGGAGAAGGGGTACGCCATCAGTTTCCTGCCGGATATCGTGCCGGTGTCTTTTGCTAGGGCCTGTCACAGCTCACGCTATTGGGGATTGCCGGTAGACAAGTGCCTCAGAAATTGCCGACAGATGGTTACCCTCAGCCCCACCCACCGCTGGGATTTCTTCGAGGCGGATGTGACCGAAATCAGACCCGTTATCAAGGGACAGATGCCGGATTATCTGGTGTGGGGAAATTCCATATTCCTGAAAAATCGGGAAGACGACGCCGGTTTGATGGATGAGCATATCGACAAAGTTATTCTCGATATGCGTTTCTACAAGGATTTAAACCAAGTAGCGGAAAGGATTGAAAGGCTATCGGATTCCCAGGTGACAGCATGAGGCAGGGTTCAAAAACAAGCGGAACGTCTTTTCGGTGATTGACTTGTCCAACGCACCAACTGGTTATTCGCAGATTATTATTGTTCTTAATCTGCGAGAATCTGCGTAATCTGCGGATAAAAGCAATGGGCACAACTTTTCAAGGTGCCTGAAGAAGAACCAAAGCAGAATTGTAGAGAATAACAGATGAGCAAAAAAAGATTGATTCTTGTCAATCCCAGACAGCTGTTCGAGGGATTCTCCAGCTATTCCGTGACCCGTTATCCCCCGTTGAGCCTGGGATATATCGCGGCCTTGACGCCGGATCACTGGACCTGCGAGGTCATGGACGAGAATTTCGAGGACGCGACCTTCCGACCCTGTGACCTGGTAGGCATCACCGTCATGACGCCCCAGGCGCCTCGGGCCTATGAAATCGCTCGGTTGTATCGGGACCGGGGAGTGCCGGTCATCCTGGGCGGGATTCATCCTTCCATGGCCACCGAGGAGGCGCTGCAGAACGCCGATGCGGTCGTTACCGGAGAGGCCGATAACATCTGGCCGCGGGTAATCCGGGATTTCGAGCGTGGAAACTTGCAGGAAATCTATCGTGACGAGGACGAGCTTATCCCTCTGGATACCATTGTCACGCCTTCCCATCATCTCTTCGACGCCAGGTATCAATGGGGTTCCGTATTGACGACGCGGGGCTGCCCCATGAATTGTGAGTTTTGTTCGGTCACCGCTTTCAATGGCTTCAAATACCGTATGCGGCCGGTCGAATCGGTGCTCGATGAGCTGGCGCTGGTAAAGCAGAAATTCATCTTCTTCGCGGACGATAACCTAGTCGGTTACAGCAAGGTCCATACCGGACGCTTCATCGAGCTCTGCAAGGGCATGATCGAGCGGAAAATAAAGAAACACTGGATCGCCCAGACCTCCGTCAATGTGGCGGACAACGAGGAGGTATTGTATTACGCCAAAAGGGCTGGATGCATCGCACTGTTTCTTGGGATTGAATCCCCTGACGAGAATGTTCTGGCCCACAATATGAGCAAGCAGGTCAATGTCAAATATGTGAAGAAGAACGATTTCATTCAGAAAATACATGCTCACGGCATTGCGGTGGTCGGTTCCTTTATTGTCGGGAATGATCTGGACACGCGGGAAATCTTCGACCGGATCTATGATTATGTCGCCAACTCGCATGTGGATATTCCAACCATCTCTTTTCTGGTGCCGTTCCCCGGCACCAAGCTCGAAAAACGACTCCTGGAGGAAGATCGCCTCAATTACAGGGATTTTCCCAAAGACTGGGGCTATTACAACATCGGCAACCGGGCCATGGTGGATACGGAAAACATGGATAGAACGGAATTGAATCGGAACATGAAGCGGGTCATCAGTAGGCTCTTCTCGAAGCCGGCCATGCTCAAAAGGGCATTGTATGCTTTTCTTTACTCACATAGCCCGCTGACGTTTGTACTGACCCTGAAAGGCAATATTTCCTATAGGAATAGGCATTTCCATGCCTCCTACTTTACCGGTGAGGAACTCTAGTACATCATTTCGCTTGATATTGCAGAAATACTCTTATTCACCACAGAGACACAGAGGGCACAGAGAGTACACAGAGGAATTTTTCTTCAGACACGGCGAGCATGGAGAAAGCACGAAGGAAATTCTCTGATTTCTCCGTGCTCTGTGTGTTTTAAGTGGTGAAACGAAAAGACCCTTTTCAAGGTGCCCTTCAGTCAAGATGACAGGACGAGGAATGCCATGAAATTCAGGTGGAACGAGGCCCGGGAATGATTGGGAAATATGTCGATGCCATCATCAAATACAGATGGTTCGTGGCCTTATCCTGCCCCTTTCTGGTTATCGTTATGGTGCTTTCCTGCATCGAGGATCTCGGCCTGGAGGCAGGGTATCGTATCTGGCTCGGCAAAGATTCCAAAATTATTGCGGGCTATGAGAATTTCAAGCATACCTTTGGATCGGACGACACCATTGTCATTGCTTTCATGGATGAAGCCGGCATCTTTTCGAACCAGGCGCTGGGGACCATCGAGCGGATCACGGAGCGACTGTGGCAAACGAAGCACATCATCCGAGTGGATTCCATCACCAATTACCAATATATCCATGCCAGCCCGGAGGACCCGGATGAGATCCTCGTGGAATATTTCGTGGAGGACGGCGAGACCATTCCTGAAGATATTCTGAAACAAAAGGAACAAATAGCGATCATCGATGAACAGACAAGGAACCGAACGATCTCCACCGACGGAAAAACGGCCCTTATCTATGCGAACCTGATTCCTGTAGGGGAAGGACGGGATAAGGCAATCAACCGGGAAGTTACGCAACTCGTCAGAAACATGCTCGAGGAGGAACGCAAAAGGACGGGTTATGCATTCTATTTATTCGGCGGACCGGTGCTCAGCACATCCTTCATGGAGATCGCCAAACATGATCTTGTTGTCTTCACGCCGCTGGTCATTATTGCGGCGATCCTGATCCTGATTGCGATCTTCCGGCGGCTTTCCGGGGCCTTGATCGCCGTTTCGGTGGTTGTCCTGACATTCCTGGCGGTGATTTCGATACAGATCATGCTGGGTTTCAAGATTAATAATTTCACCGCCAACCTGCCCGTGTTCGTCATCGCCATCGGTATCGCGGACACCATGCATATCTATTGGGCCTGGTCCCATGGCATAGACACCGGTTTGGGAAACCATGGCGCCATCCACTATGCATTACAAAAGAACTTCTTCCCAGTCTTCCTGACATCGATAACGACTTTCGCCGGTTTTATCTCTCTGTCCGTAAGCGAGGTGATCCCCGTAAAAACTTTGGGTATCGCCACGGCCAGCGCCTCGCTGATCGCATTCCTCTTGAGCGTTACTTTCCTGCCCGCCCTGCTTTCCCTGTCAAGAGCGGGAAAGAAGGACATCGACCACGCCGGGCCACCATGGCTGGCCAGCTATGTGGAGAAATACAGCGCCTTCATCGTCGATCACAAGCGATCCATTCTCATCCTTTCCGTAGTTTCCATTCCGGTGTTTTTTGCCGGTGTCTTCCTGGTGGAGGTGGACAGTAACACAGTCAAATATTTTCACGAGGATACCCCGATCAGAAACAGCGTCCGCTTCATCCAGGACAAGATGACAGGTCCCCTGCCCTTCGAGGTGGTTATCGATACGAAAGAACAAGGTGGCATCAAAGCACCGGATTTTCTGAGGTCGGTGGAGCGTTTTTATCGTGATCTCGATAACCGGTTTGAAAAGGTCAGGAATATCGGTTCCCTCCTGGAGCCCATGAAAAGGATCAATCAGGTCATGCACGGCGGCAGGGAGGCGTTTTATCGGGTACCGGATACCAAACCGCTCTCGGCGCAATATCTGTTGCTCTATTCCCTCTCCCTGCCCCAAGGATTGGATATCAATAACCGGATGGATGTGGATGAAAGGCGCTTCAGGATCACCCTGTCCGTGGATCTCACCAATACCTCCGAAGAAATCGAGCTGATCCGGTGGATCGAAGATTGGTGGCAGAAAACGCCCTATACCGCAACCGTCCATGGCCGGCTGGTGATCGGCACCTTCATGCAAACCCACGTAACCCGAACGCTCATCCACTCGATCCTGGCGGCACTGGCGCTGATATCGCTGGTGATACTGGTTTTTTTCTGGGATATCAAAATCACCATCATCTCCCTGATCCCCAATATCTTTCCGCTTTTGCTCGCCGTCAGTCTCATGGGCTTTCTGGGCATCCATATCGATCTCGGCATCGCAGTTGCCGTCGCCGTGGTCATCGGGGTGGCAGTCGACGACACCATACATATTCTTGCCAAGTATCTATCCGCGAAAAGGGCAGGCAAGGATTTCCGGGAAGCGCTCGAATACCTGATTACCCTCTCGGGTGTACCGATTCTCTTTACGACGGTCGTACTGAGCCTGGGTTTCTCCATATTCATATTCAGCGACTTCAATCCGAACGTTCATTTCGGCGTGGTAACGGCTGCGACCCTGCTGTTTGCCCTGGTCGTGGATCTGTTCCTGTTGCCGTCCCTCCTGGGTGTTCTCGATGAGCGCCGGTTCCGGACGCATTTGAATCCACAGATTACGCAGATTCCCGCAGATGAAAAACGAATTAATCCGTGAAAATCTGCGTAATCTGCGGATAACCCAGCTCGTAGGACGGGTAAGACCAGGGACGGTCGCAACCCGCTGGAAGGCTTTTGGCGGGATGCGCTGCGCTTTCCCGCCCTACACGGGCTCGATGTTTGCACTATCTCCGCATCGGCTCGGAAAAAAAGCGAAGGCCGCGAGTACGCTTCGGCTTGCCGTCCCTGGACGACTGGATTCCGGGGTCCTACCCGGAATGACGGTACGGTGGCACGGGCAACGCCAAGAGCCGTCCGAAACAAAAGAAGAATTCTCCGTGTCTTTGTGGCTTGGTGTGAGAGGAATCGATGCGGTTCGTTGCACTTACCACATCTTGCGCGGGCTACCACCGACGGCGGAACAGCAGAGGACAAGGGCGTGAGTCTTTATTCGCGCATCATCGGAACCGGCGGCTGCCTACCCGAAACGGTTCTGACCAATCAGCATATCGAAGACATCATCGACACCTCCGATGGGTGGATCCAGGTCCGTACCGGGATCCGCAAACGTCACATCATCACCGACGGCGAGTGCTGTAGCCAGCTGGCGGAGACTGCCTCCCGCCGGGCGCTGGCGGCGGCTGGTATCGAGCCCGCGGCGATCGACCTCATCATAGTGGCGACCACCACCCCGGAGCAGACCTTCCCCAGCACCGCCTGTCTGTTACAGCAGCGCCTCGGCATCTCGGGTTGCTGTGCCTTCGATGTGCAGGCGGTCTGTGCGGGTTTTGTCTATGCGCTGGGGATAGCGGACCGATTCCTCCGTACCGACGGCGCACGGCGGGCTTTGGTCGGGAGCGAAGACGCAACTTCTGGACGCTCTCTTAAGTTTTTAGACAGCCTCTAAAGGTCCGCACCATGGATAACAACATCATTCCGTCAAGTACCGTAACCGAGCTGCTTTGTCAGCGGGCAAAAACCCAGCCCCAGGATCGGGTCTATAGGTTTCTCGTGGACGGTGAAACCCAGGAACGCAGCCTGACCTATACGCAACTGGATCGACAGGCGCGCGCCATTGCCGCCAAACTTCAGGGCCTCGCGGCCCCCGGCAAGCGTGCTTTGTTGCTCTACCCTTCGGGGCTGGACTTTATCGCCGCCTTCTTCGGCTGCCTGTACGCAGGCGTGATTGCTGTCCCCACCTATCCCCCTCGCGGCAATCGCCCCGATCCCCGTTTTCAGGCCATCGCCTTCGATGCCGAGGCATCTGTGCTGCTCACCACCGGCTCGATTGCCTCCGATCTCGACGCAAAACTCACGCCGGAGACGGAAAAGCTCCGGCGGCTGGCGACGGACGCCATCGGCGATAAGCTGGCCGATGCCTGGCAGATGCCGGACATCCAGGGCGAAACACTGGCCTTTCTGCAATACACCTCCGGATCCACCGGGAGCCCCAAGGGCGTGATGGTCAGTCACGGTAATCTTCTGTACAACAATGAGATGATTCGGCAGGGATTCGAGCATACCGAGCAGACGATCATGGTCGGATGGTTGCCGTTATTCCACGATATGGGGTTGGTCGGCAATCTTTTGCAGCCTTTGTATCTCGGCATCCCCTGCATCCTCATGTCTCCGCTCTCCTTCCTGCAAAAACCCCTGCGCTGGTTACGGGCGATTTCCCGCTATCGGGCCACCACCAGTGGCGGACCCAATTTCGCCTATGACCTGTGCGTCGAAAAGATCACTCCCGAACAGCGAGCCGAATTGGATCTCGGTTGTTGGTCGGTCGCCTTCAACGGCGCCGAGCCCATCCGCGCCGAGACCCTGGACAGATTCGCCGCGACCTTCGCGCCGAGCGGTTTTCGCCGCGAAGCCTTTTACCCTTGCTACGGCATGGCGGAGACTACCTTGTTCGTTTCCGGGGGCCCGCAAGCCACGCCCCCGGTGGTTTGCGATATGGATCGAACATCCTCTCGGGAAACCAAGGGGTCGGATACCGGGAGTACACGCAAAGTCGTAGGCTGCGGCCGGACAACCTACCTGGAACAAAAAGTCGCCGTCGTCGACCCCGAATCCCTGTGTGTGCGTCCCAGTCCGCAAGAGGGCGAGATCTGGGTATCCGGCGGGAGCATCACCCAGGGCTATTGGAACCGTCCCGAGGAGACTCGGCAGACCTTCCAGGCCTATTTGGCGGACACCGGCGAAGGCCCCTTCTTCCGCACTGGCGACTTGGGATTCATGGAAGACGGCGAGCTCTTCGTCACCGGTCGGCTCAAGGATCTCATCATCATTCGGGGCCAAAACTATTATCCCCAGGACATCGAGCTCACCGTGGAGAAGAGCCACGCGGCCCTGACCGCCAACGGCGGGGCCGCCTTCTCTGTGGAGCAGGCAGGCGAGGAACGCCTGGTTGTCGTGCAGGAGGTGCAACGGGCCTGGTTGCGGAAACTCAATACCGAAGAAGTATTCGACGCCATCCGCCAGGCGATACTCGAAGAATACGAAATCGCTGTCCATGCAATCTCGCTGCTGAAACCCGGACGCCTCCCCAAGACCTCCAGCGGCAAGGTGCAGCGCCGCACCTGTCGGGAGCAATTTCTGGCCGGCGTCCTGGAGAGCGTAGGCAAATGGCAACAGTCCGAGATCCGGGAAAGGGCCCCGTCCCAGATCGAAGCCAAAACCGTCAAAGACTGGTTACTCGGCAGGATCAGTCAGCTGACCGATATCCCGCCGGATCAAATCAATACCCGGCATCGTTTCGTGCATTATGGGATCGATTCGGTGACGGCAGCGAGTTTGTCGAGCGAACTCAGCGAGTGGCTGGGGCGACCACTCCCCGCGGCGCTGGTGTATGACTACCCGAACATCGACTCCCTGGCGCGCTATTTATCCACCCATCAGGAGACCACAGACGAGAAAGGCCCCTCGTCCGAGGAGCCAAGGTCGTGATCCGAGGGCTTTACTCCCTCTCCCGGTCGAGGGTATCGCAAAAACGGTGGCGTCAGCTGCCAGTCTGTGAAGTTTAAACCACAGAGGACACCGAGAACGCAGAGCATTGGCCGATTCTTTTCTCTGTGCTCTCTGTGTTCTCTGGTGCGCCAGGAGAAGCCTGGTTAGTCTAGCAATCTGAAAGGAGGTTGCCATG
>NZ_FLUY01001016.1 GCF_900092655.1 Candidatus Thiosymbion oneisti | reverse complement strand
TCGCTGGGCGGGGCGAGTCCGGGCTCGATAGCGCCCCCCAATAGCTCACTGATGACCTGGTGTACCCTGGGCTCCCGCAGCTTGTCGGCCAACTGGTCGAGGTGGGTATCCCG
>NZ_FLUY01001015.1 GCF_900092655.1 Candidatus Thiosymbion oneisti | reverse complement strand
GTTCTGTTATGCGGCGTGCGGGATGTGCGGGATTATCGTATCCATGACGGCGACCACCAGATCATCACCGGCGGCAGTGCCTTCAACATCAAATCCGAGTCGCTTCGGTTGGGGAACTTCAGCCAGGAAGAGGTAAGAGGTCGCCCGGCTCTATGCCCAACACACCCAGGAGACCGGACAGACGTTCGAAGCTGGGGTTACGGATTATGTCTTCGAGCAGACCGCCGGCCAGCCCTGGCTGGTCAATGCCCTCGGCTACCAGGCCTGCTTCAGGACCAAGGAAAACCGCGACCGCAGCCGTCCGATTACTTTGGGTCTAATGGCCGATACTCGTGAAAAACTCATCGAGCGGCGGGATACCCACCTCGACCAGTTGGCCGACAAGCTGCGGGAGCCCAGGGTACACCAGGTCATCAGTGAGCTATTGGG
>NZ_FLUY01001475.1 GCF_900092655.1 Candidatus Thiosymbion oneisti | reverse complement strand
CGCCGCATCCTCCAACGCCTCGGCGAAACCCCAGAGGCCCTCCGCGATCTCTCGGTCTCGCTCAATAACGTGGGCAAGACCGATCAGCAACTCGGCGACTGGCAACGCGCACGCGACGCCTTCACCGAGTCCCTCGAAATCAGCCGCCGCATCCTCCAACGCCTCGGCGAAACCCCAGAGGC
>NZ_FLUY01001014.1 GCF_900092655.1 Candidatus Thiosymbion oneisti | reverse complement strand
ATGAAGGCAGGCCACGACCGTGCCCGCCCGATTACCTTAGGTCTCATGGCCGATGCCCGGGAGCGGCTCATCGAGCGTCGGGATACCCACCTCGACCAGTTGGCCGACAAGCTGCGGGAGCCCAGGGTACACCAGGTCATCAGTGAGCTATTGGG
>NZ_FLUY01001009.1 GCF_900092655.1 Candidatus Thiosymbion oneisti | reverse complement strand
CCTGGGAACGAGAAAACTCAGCCTGACTGATGACCATTTGGACCGGCAACTCGGCATTCAGGTTTTACCCGATAGCCGGAAGGGCCAACGAAATATCGGT
>NZ_FLUY01001047.1 GCF_900092655.1 Candidatus Thiosymbion oneisti | reverse complement strand
CATTGATTTTCGGCTGGCTCCCCAGGCTCCAGCGTGGGAGCAGATCCCGACGCTCCAGCGTCGATTAAACGCCTCGGTAGGCTAACCGCCAACGCC
>NZ_FLUY01001007.1 GCF_900092655.1 Candidatus Thiosymbion oneisti | reverse complement strand
CATCCCGGCAATTATTCGTAGGCCAGGGCCGATCCGGAAAGCGTGCCTTTACGTCCAGATCGGCCCCATTGGCAAATTCACACATTTGCGTGTCTTTCGGATCCTTTCCCCAATAACGGCGTAGCGTCGGCCTTGGTACCTTCGTCGCGCGCAGGCCCCGTGCGGCGTATTCCCACTCCGCCGCGCTGGGGAGGCGATAACGCTGGCCGGTGCGCAGGCCCAGCCAATGGGCGTAGGCGCGGGCATCGTTCCAGCTCACGCACACCACCGGATGCCGGTCCGTCTGGGGGAAACCCGGATTACGCCAGTCACGATCCCGGTGAGATTCCCAACCGCTTCCGTCATTCCTGAGCACACGACACCCATTGCCCCGTTCGGCATCGGTCCGGTAGCCGGTAGCCTCGATAAAGGCGCGAAATTCCCCGACCGTTACCTCGCAGCGGCCAATCGCGAACGGGGCGATCAGGCTGACGCCGTGCTGCGGGCCTTCATCGGAGTCACGCCCTGGTTCGTCCGCGGGCGAACCCATGAGAAAACGCCCGGCGGCGATGACCGCCAGCTCCGGGCCCGCGCCGGGTTGGACCCGGCAGGGTTGGGTGGGAAACGCCGAGCGTGGAAGCGATACCGAGTCGTCTTGTGCCGCCAGTGGCAAGGAGATGCCGATGCTACCCAGCAAGAGGGCGGCCACGGCCTTAAAAAACGCCCAGGGCCTTCGGTCCGGCCTACCAGCCCCGGGCGCCGCGTTCCTTGCCCTGCTCTTCGGCCTTCGCGTTCCTGAACGAGGCACAGGAAACCGGGCCATGGGCACCCGCGGATACGCCCGACGCATCCGTAAATGCGTCGGCTCCGACCCTTGGGGCAGGCGTCCTGGCGAGACGAAAACCAAGGTTGTTGTTCGCTTCATCGGTGGTGTTCCTGTTCCGGTTCGCCGACCGGAGGTTCCTTGGTTGGTTGTTCCAGCCACCGCCGCGAACCACACGCCCGGTCTCCATCCGACCCGATTCCCGAGGGTAAAGCATAAAAACTGGCTGGTAAGGTTACCGATGGGCACTCCGCAACGGCGTTCCATCAATACCAACAGATCATCACCGGGAAAGAATCTACCGGGAGAATGGGCCTGCGGTGCACTGTCGATAATGGTGTCGAACAACCAAAGTACATTCCGGTCTTTGATCCGGCGCCGCAGCTTGGTCTTGAGGATGTTATGGTCGATAGAGGGAAAATACTGCCGTACATCCACCTTGAGGACATAGGGATAGCGGCGCGCCCAAGCCTGATAACGTCGCACCGCCGCGTGAACGCCCTTACCGACTCGGCAGGCGTAGCAATCGCTGATAAAACGTCGATCCAGTACGGGTTCCACCAGATTCATCAAGGCATGGTGCACGACCCGATCGGCGAACGGCGCCGCGGCAATGGTGCGCGGTTTTCGGTCATAGATGGTAAAGAGGTGATACTCACCGGGCCGGTACCTTCGGGTTTGCAATCTCTCTTGCAATTCGAACAGGTTTCCTTCCAAGTCCAGTTCGAATCGGGTTACGGTAGATCTGGTTCCCTTGCCGCGGCGCGCCTGGCGGTAGGCCTGGTAGAGATTGCCGAAGGTCGTGATCTGCCCCCATAGGTTGCCAATACGTTTCATCGTGATCCGCCCTGTTCTCTCTGCTGTTGGCGAGACCAACCGCCGATCTGACGGCCCAGCGCGTGCAACAACCGCGCGCCGTGCTCGTAACGTTTGGCAGGAACCGCCTGCAACCGGAAGCTCAGGCGCCACAGATGACGGACCAGATCCAGCTTCAGATTGGCCCGTTTCAGCGGCTCGGCCTTGGTGCGGCTGTAGGCCGCCTCGATCAGATTCTCCAGCACTGCAAGCATCCCCGACTCGATACGTTCTCCCAGGGTATAACGACGCAGGCGGGGAAATTTATCGAGCTGGGGAATCAGCCACTCCAGCAGCAGATGGCAATCCGAAATGACTTTGGGGGGTTGTTGTTCCATGCAGCCTTATGGAGTGACAAGCGCCAAAAAAACGTAACCGCCGAAAAAATCGCGAAAATCCGCGCTACGCGCGGATTTGCAAAGGGCAAAAGAACACAGCACAGAGGGTCATAACTCCCTGGCGAGACGAAAACCAAGGTCGCCGCCCGCACCATCGGAGGTGCCCCTGAACCGGTCCGCCGACCGGAGGTCCCAAGGACGGCTGCCCCAGCCACCGCCGCGAACCACACCCCCGGTACAGTCGTCGCCGTTCTCCTGACCCCAGGCACTGCCGTCGGACGGGGCACCCCGGTAGCTCCCGTGCCAACAATCCTGGGTCCATTCCCAGACATTGCCGGCGATCTCATGGAGCCTCCAGGGATTGGCCGGCAGACTGCCGGCCGGGACCGTCCGTTGCCGGTAGATCCCGGTCTTGGCCCCGCAGTCGTTGTAATCATAGTTGCCGTCGTAGTTGGCCTGGTCGGTGTGGATACAATCGCCGGTCCAGAAGGGGGTCCGGGTGCCGGCCCGAGCGGCGTACTCCCACTCGGCTTCAGTCGGCAGGCGATAGACTGCGCCCGTCTCCCGGCTCAGCCACTCGGCATAGGCCCCGGCATCGTCCCAGCTCACATTGATCACCGGCCGTTTGCCACGGCCCCAGCCCGCATCATTGGGCAACCCGCGGCCGGTGGCACGGGCAAAGCGGTCATAGTCCGCGAAGGTCACCTCGGTCACCCCCAGGGCAAAGGGTCGCGGGATCCGTACCAAATGTTGCGGGCCTTCATATCCGGCGAGCTCCGGCTCGTCCGGGGGCGAGCCCATCAGGAACTCCCCGGTGGGGACCACCACCATCTCCGGGCCTTGACCGCCGCTTGCCAGGGAATCCCGGAAACGACTGAAGGGGGCCTTATCGATGGCGGCGATGAGTTGGCCCGGATCGCCGAAGAGCCGTTTTTCTTCGGGCGACAATGCGCGTGCCGTCTTCCCGCCGGAGTACCGGTCCCGCACCGAGACGGTCGGGTCGGCGGCGGCATCCCCGGCCAGCTGGACCAGGATTGTGTTTTTTGGAACCCCATCGACAGCGGCCATGGTCCGGCTACCGATCGCCTTTGGCGATCGGTAGTCGAGATAGGCAAGCCGTGCGGCAATGGTCCGGGCGGCCCGGCGGGTGGCGTCACCGGCATCGGGGCCATATTCAATGCGATGGTCGGTGCCGGGAAGCCGGGACAGCCGCTCCACCACTTCCGGTTGCAAGACCTCCTGGGTAAGGCCGTAGCGCACCAAACTGGCCCGGAGGGCCGCGGCGAGCATCTCGTTCCGCGCATCGGCGACGATGGCAAAGCGCTGTCCCTGGCTGGCGGCGACCCGGCGTTCCAACATCCAGTCCTCGGCCAGGGTGCGCACAGGACCCGCTTGCCAAAGGTGAGTGGCGGCCAACCCGAACAGCAGTACGCCGGCACCTGCCTTGAGGAGCGGCCCCAGCCACAACTGCCAGTGCCCACCCGGCAGCCGGTATCCGATCCAGCGGGGCAGGGTGAAATCCCACAATCCGAGGCGTCCGCCCAGGACCAGGTTGGCGAAGACGGCGTCTTTCAGCCGGCTGTGCTCGGGCGCCCGGGCGATGAGCCCTTCCAGCCAATCCCGCCAGCCGCCTTCGCGCCAGGGGCGCGTCTTGGCGATCCGGAACGGCAGTCGGATCGTGGTGTTGCCGGTGGTTGTGGCCCGCGGGTCCAACAAGCTATGAAATTCCCGGCGAATGGCCCGGCGCTGCCGACGGGTCAGCCGGCGCAACAGATCAATGCGAAACCACTCCGGCAGCCAACCGATCCGGGACCAGGTGAGCTGCGCCAGCCTGGTAAGTCGTTGTTCGCGCCGTTCGCCGGTAGCGTCCGGGAACAGGCGGCTGTCCAGGATTTGGGTCAATCCCCAGTGCAGGGCCGGATACACCGCCATGGCACTCAGCAGGAAATAGCCGTCTGGCCCCAAATAGCGGCGCAACGCGGCCAGGTCCGCCTTGAACTCGCCGCGCCTGGGACGCCGCCGCCACAGGAGCGTGTGGCGGTCCTGGAAGGGGGCGGGTGGTGAGATCGAGCGCCGCCAGGTCTCGGCAGGCTGGGGGAGGTCCGTGAGCTGGGCGCTGATGGCCCGGAGGCCCTCGCTGGTCAGGGGTTCGGCATAGAATCCCGCCGCCGTCAGTATCCCGAGCCAGGTCGGGTGGGGATCGCGGGTGCTCAGTAGCCCCCGCCGCGGCCAGCGGGTCAGGGCGTTGGCCGCGGCGGTCAGGTGGGTGCCGAGGTTGGTAAGCAGGGCGTTGGGGTCGCCGATCAGCAACAGACGGGCATGGGGGTGGTGATGAAAGAGCCCTTCCGTCCCGCCCGGCACGACCTGGCCGGTCTCGTCGACGAAGCCGTTGGGTGCCCCCTGGTAGGTATAGACAAAGACCTGGTGGCCCTGTTGGCGCAGGCGCTCGGCGACCAGCCGGCCCAGATCCGTCAGCAGGTCCTTGGGGTCCCTGGTGTCGATGAACACCAGGAGCTCCGGGGCAAAGCGCCGGCCACGCCGGATGGGCTGGAAGCAACCGGCCTGCCGGATCGAGGCGGCGATCGTGGCTCGGGTATCCAGAGACCGGCCGGGAATCGCGATGGGTCGGTGCAGACGCCGCAGGGCGTCTCGTACCGGGGGCGCAGCGAACAGGGGTTGGCTGTCCGTATGCATCGCCAGGGAGGCCAGGGGATCCTGGCCGGAATCCTCGGCCCGGCGCAGGACATAACGCCGCCGCCACCAGCTCCATATCAGCCAGGCCAGGGCGATGGGGAGCCCCAGCCAGGGCAGGAGCTTGCCCAGGACCTCCAGATAGGCGGCAGCTTGCGGATCGAGGAATGGCCGCTCCGGCAGTGCCCGGGGCGGCAATGGCTGAAGCGGCAGCTCTAAATAGTCATCGGAGGACAATGCCGGGGCCGGCGGCTTCGGGCCCTTCGGTATAGCGGGCTGGGAAGCCGACGGTGGGGATTGCTCCGTAGACGGCTCTACAAGTGGTTCTGGGGCCGGCGGTTTCAGCAGCCAGTAACCGGCTCCAAGAAATAACAGAGAGAGTAAAACAACGAGTACCGCCAAGGGCCAACGGCGGAAGGGGCGCACCGGGAGCTTGCCCAGCTCCGGCGGGGGCGATGGGGCCGGTTCCGCGTAGGGAGAGGCAATCGGTTCGGCCGCCGGCAGGCTGGCCTTTCGGCCCTCGTCTACCCAGGCGTCGAAACAATTATCGAAGGCCGCGGATTCTTCGGGATTGCGGCAAAACAGAGGCCGGATGAACTTGCAAAGCCCTCTGATCTCCGGGGGTAGCCGCCCTTCCTGATAGAAGCGAAACAGGAGATCCTGGAGGTTCAACCAGCGATCGGGACCAATGCCGAACCCCGCCGCCGTCAACCGCTCTTGCAGTTCAGGCAGTCGCTCCACCCAGAGAGACAGGGGGTGCCGGTGCGGGATCTCAGGACAAGGCAGCATGGGGGTAGTGGTTAAGGTTTAAATGGAAACAGTGCCACTCGCAGTGTATTGGGCACGCCACAGGTTGCACTCCCTCTCCCACCGAGGGTGTCGTAAAAGGTGACGCCCGACGTAGCGCAGGCATCTCGCCTGCATGGTTTGGGGATAGGCCACCCTTTTCTCGTTCCCACGCGCTGCGTGGGAACCTGGTTGCTCCGCGCCGCGGAGAGCACCAGGCCGGTGGTATACACGGGAATCAAACCTGCCGGCTGTCCGGCGTTATCCGGTGCGGCCCAGAGGGCGTCTGCGCTGAGCGTTGCCGACAGCTGGTCATGGGGTCTGTAAGCCATCTGAAAGACGGCGGTCCCAGCCGGCCCGGGACCGCCGACATTCTGTCGGCCCCTGGGATCGCCGACATCTTGTCGGCTCCCGGGACTACCGATATTTCGTTGGCCCTTCCGGCTATCGG
>NZ_FLUY01001474.1 GCF_900092655.1 Candidatus Thiosymbion oneisti | reverse complement strand
GAGCGAGACCGAGAGATCGCGGAGGGCCTCTGGGGTTTCGCCGAGGCGTTGGAGGATGCGGCGGCTGATTTCGAGGGACTCGGTGAAGGCGTCGCGTGCGCG
>NZ_FLUY01000570.1 GCF_900092655.1 Candidatus Thiosymbion oneisti | reverse complement strand
AGCGTGGGAACGCAGCTGGGCCGCTCCAGCGGCCAGTATATTGTGACGCTGGAGCGTCGGGATTTGCTCCCACGCCGGAGCGTGGGAGCCAGATGA
>NZ_FLUY01001040.1 GCF_900092655.1 Candidatus Thiosymbion oneisti | reverse complement strand
ATTGCTATGATCTCGAAAAAACGTGAAGTATGCGGCATATTTTTGCGCTTTTCCTTAACTTAATGGCAGTGACGCTCCAGCGTGGGAACG
>NZ_FLUY01001006.1 GCF_900092655.1 Candidatus Thiosymbion oneisti | reverse complement strand
GTGGTCTCTTTGATGCCGACGATTTCGACTTCTTCGCCAACCTTGATCACGCCGCGCTCGACCCGGCCGGTCACGACCGTGCCCCGACCGGAGATGGAGAAGACGTCTTCGATGGGCATCAGGTAGGGCTGGTCGATGTCGCGCTCGGGCTCCGGGATATAGCTGTCCATGGCGGCGATGAGCTGCTCGATGGATTGGGTGCCTTGCGCGCTGGCCTCGCCTTCCAGCGCTTTCAGCGCCGAGCCGGTGATGATGGGGGTGTCGTCACCGGGAAATTCGTAGCTGTCCAAGAGCTCGCGGACTTCCATCTCGACCAGTTCCAAGAGCTCTTCGTCGTCTACCATGTCGGCCTTGTTCAGGTAGACGACGATGTAGGGCACCCCGACCTGGCGCGCCAGCAGGATGTGCTCGCGGGTCTGGGGCATGGGTCCGTCGGCGGCGGAGACGACCAACACCGCCCCGTCCATCTGGGCCGCACCGGTGATCATGTTCTTCACGTAGTCGGCGTGGCCCGGACAGTCCACATGGGCATAGTGACGGGCGTCGCTCTCGTA